>SCQZ01000110.1 GCA_004299665.1 Jatrophihabitans sp. | reverse complement strand
GGCACCGCCTGCGCCGTCGACCCGATCACCTTGCAGATCTTCGCCAGCGAGATCGCCGGTGAGTCGATCGGCCCGAGTTCTAACGGCAGCGGTGGGCTGGCCTTCACCGGCGTCCAGATCGCCCTGATGATCGGGATCGCGGTCGTGGCGCTGGCGGTCGGCATCGGGCTGACCCGCGCCGGCAAGGCCCGTCGCGCCCGCTCCTGAGCGTCGCCGGCAGGGCTCTGCCTGCTCAGACCCGGGTGAGGTCCGCCGCGCCCCGGCCGGTCGGGTCCTGGCCGGTCCGGTCCTGGTCGTCGTCCTCGGCCGGCTCGACCGAGACCCGCGGTGTGATGCGGTCCAACCACGCCGGGTACCACCAGTTCGACGCCCCGAGGGCGTGCATGACGGCGGGCACCAGCACGGTGCGCAGCACGAAGGCGTCGATGAAGATCGCACCGCCCAGCCCCAGGCCGACCATCTTCACCACCCGTGCGTCGCCCAGCAGGAAGCCGCCGAACACGGCGATCATGATGAGGGCGGCAGCGGTGATGATGCCGCCCGTCTCGGCCTGGCCGACGCGGATCGAGCGCCGGTTGTCCCGCGTGTGCACCCACTCCTCGTGCATCCGGCTGACCAGGAACACCTGGTAGTCCATCGAGAGGCCGAACAGCACCGCGAAGAACAGCACCGGCAAGAACGCGTCGATGGGCCCGCCCGCGCCGATGCCCAGCGCTTCGGAGAACCAGCCCCACTGGAAGATCGCGACCAGCACGCCGAACGAGGCACCCGCGGCGAACAGGTTCATCACCGCGGCCGACAGCGGGATCAGCACGCTGCGGAAGGCGATCATCAGCAGCAGGAAGGACAGGCCGATGATCGCGACGAAGAACAGCCACATCTTGTCGGCAAGCACCTTCGAGAAGTCGATCATGATGGCGGTCTGGCCGAAGACGTAGACGGTGTTCGTCGTCCCGGCGCTGACCTGCGGGGCCAGGTCGCTGCGCAGCCGCTTCACCAGGTCGGTGGTCGCGGCCTCCTGCGGCGAACTCACGGACTTGAACGTCAGCAGCACCAGGTCCGGCCCGAGCGGCACCGGGCGGATCGAGGCCGGGTTGACGTCGGGCTCGCGGGCCAGGGTCTCGGCGACGGAGGTGAGGTACCCGCGGTCGGAGGCGCCGGGGCCGCTCACCACCAACTCCAGCACCGAGGTGTAGCCCTTGCCGAACCCGGGTGCCTGGGCGATGAGGTCGTAGCCCTTGCGAGTCGTCGTGCCGGCCGGGTCACTGGCCTCGTCGGCGTGCCCCAGTCGCATCGAGAAGAAGGGGATCGCCAGCACGACGATGACGCCGGCTGCGGCCGCGCCGAGCAGGATCCGGTGCGAGGCGACCAACTCCGACCACCAGGCCCACCGCGTGCGGTGCTCGTCGTACACGTACGTCCCGGCCCGCACCGCCCGGCGCACCCGCCGCGGCAGTACCCGGTGGCCGAGTAGTGCCAGCGCGGCGGGCAGCAAGGTCAGCGAGGCGACCATCGTCAGAGCGACGGCCACCGCCGTGCCCACGGCGACGCCGTACAGGAAGCTGACGCCCAGCGCGCACAGCCCCAGGATGGCGACGCACACGGTCGCGCCGGCGAACAGCACCGCCCGGCCCGAGGTGTTCACGGCGACCGCGATCGACTCCTCCATCGTCATGCCGCGCATCAGGTTGCGCCGGTGGCGGGTGACGATGAACAGCGCGTAGTCGACCCCCACCCCGATCACCATCAGCGAGGCGAGTTGGGGGGCGAACGTGGCGACGTCCATGACATGCGTGATCAGCGCCAACACGCCCAGGCCGCTGCCGAGGGCCGCTGCCGCGCTCAGCAACGGCAGCAGGGTCGCACCGGCCGACCGGAACACCAGCGCGAGGATGATCAGTGCCGCGAGGAAGCCGAAGGCCTCCGGCGGGATGCCGCCCTGCTGCTGTGCTGCCAGGTTGCCGAACGCGCCGCCGGTGAACTCGTACTCCGTGCTCGCGTTCGCGAGCGGCGCGATGCGGTCGTGGACGCCAAGGAAGTTCTGCAGCGCGTTCTCGCCGCCCTGCCAGCCGACCGAGATGATGCCGACGCTGTCGTCGGTGCTCAGCAGCGGGTTGTGCGCGGGGATCGGTTCGCCGGCGGGCGGCAGGACCGGGACGGCCACCCCGTCCCGGCACAGGAACGCCCCCCAGGGCCCGGTGACCGTGGCGACGTGGATGCCGTCCGCGCACAGCCCCTCGAGGGCCGGGACCAGCCCCGCCGGCGCCTGTGACGGGTTCAACGTCCCGGTCCGGGCGTGCACGACGATCGTGCCGGTCTGACCGGTCTGGCCCGCCTGCCCGTGGGACCGCAGCAGGTCCAGCACCGTCTGGGTCTGCGTGTGCGGGAGGGTGAAGACGTCCTTGTAGGCGGCCCCGCCGGCCGCCGCGGCGAGCGCCTGCGCAGCGATGATCAACGCCACCCAGGCGGCGATGACGTACCACCGGTGGCGTACCGCGAAGCGGGCGATCGTCCTCATCTGCTCTCCTCGGCCGTCCGGCACGCGTCAGGCCACCGGCACATCGTCGCGGCCGGGCGCCGGGCGGGACGTCCGTACCTTCCCGGCCTCTCAACGACCGCGCGGGGTGAGCAGTGCCGCACCGTGACGCACGTCGCTAGCTATGCGCTTGCAAATGCTAGCACCACGGCGCAGACTGGATCCGTGATTACCGAACGGCCCGTGGAACAGGCGGTCGAGCAGGCGCGACGCGGCGGCGCGGCGATCGGGGAGTTCATCCGGGAGCAGCGCGAGCAGGCGCACGTGTCGCTGCGCCAGCTGGCGCGGCTGGCCGGCGTCTCCAACCCGTACCTGTCGCAGATCGAACGGGGCCTGCGCAAGCCCAGCGCGGACATCCTGCAGCAGATCGCCAAGGGGCTGCGGATCTCCGCCGAGCAGCTCTACGTCCGGGCCGGGATCCTCGAGTCCCGCCAGGGGGACCCGGAACTCGTCGCGGCGATCCTCGCCGACGGCGGCCTCGCGGAGCGGCAGAAGCAGGTGCTCATCGACATCTACGAGTCGTTCCGGCGCGAGAACGCGCAACAGTCCGGCGCCGGAGCGTCGCCGATCGTCCCGCCGGCCGCCGCCGGCGTCCCTCAGTAACCGACAGCCAGCAACCGACAATCCGAAAGGGATGACATCCGATGTCGATCACCAGTGAGCTCCGCGGCTACGCGGACACCGCCGTCAGCCAGGGCAGGCACCTGGTCGAGCAGGCGCAGGCGCAACTCAACGAGGTCGCCGGCACCGTCAACGACCTCACCGGCGACCTGCGCGACAAGGTCGCGGGCGTCGCGAAGGAGAACGTGTCCGGCCTGCGCTGCCAGGCGGAGAAGGCGGTCAACCTGGAGGCCCTCAAGGCGGCCGTGGAGCCGTACCTGGAGCAGGCCAGGGGATACCGGGCCCAGGTCGGCGAGCGGGCCGAGGGCCTGGTCAGCAAGGCCCTGGAGCTGGGCAAGTCCGACCCGCGTGTCGCCAAGGCGCTGCAGGCGGCCGGGTCGGTGGCCACCGCCACGGTCCGGACCGTGCAGGACAGGGTCGTCACCCCGCTGCAGGGGCTGCGGAGCGGTAAGCCCGCCGCGCGCAAGGCAGCGCCCCGCCCGGCCAGCAAGCCGGCGACGGCAGCGCCGGCCGGTGCCCCGGCGAGCAAGCCCTCGACCCGCAAGCCCGCCGCCAAGGCCGTGCGCAAGAGCACGACCCGCCCGAGCGCCCAGGCCTGAGAAACCGAACACCCGGCAGCGGCCGGTGCGTCCACTGGGGTGGCGCACCGGTCGCAGCCGTCTCCGGACCTTCCCACCGGTGCCGACCTCGGCGGCCACGACCGCCCGCCGGGCGGGGCCTGACATCACGGCAGGCGGTGGCGGGCCCGCTCGCCTACGCTGGAGCGATGCAGGCGGTGATCGACCTGAAGTACTGGACCGACCACATCGTGTGCTGGGGCCTGTTCGCGCTGTGGATCTGGGCCCTGGCCGACTGCCTGCTGCGCCGGGCCGCGGCGTTCCCCGCCTCGGACAAGCTCACCAAGCCGGCCTGGATGGCGATCCTGGTGCTGAGCGCCTTCGTCGGCACCCTGACGATGCAGCCCTACGAGCCGTGGACCAGTCCGCTGCTGCCCGGGCTCGGCACGATGGTCGTGCTGGCGGTGACGGTCGTCGCGGGCGTGTACCTCGC
>SCQZ01000109.1 GCA_004299665.1 Jatrophihabitans sp. | reverse complement strand
CTTGCGGCGGGCGAGCATCACGTCGATGTCGACAATGATCGGCATCAAATGACTCGTCGAGTTCGGCCTGTAGGTGGTCGAACGGTCTCCCGCTGCGTTGAAAGAGTAATGATCAGGTGACGGCTCTCATTGAACGCCACGGCATCCCTACCAAGACAGTTGGTCAGCCTGCCGGCGCGCCGAAGACCCCGCACTCCTCTAGGCATCTGGCTCCCGGTCGTCGCTTGCCGCGCGGCAAGACTTCACGTTGCAGCGATTGTCGGCGCTAGATAGACCTGACAGCCCTACTACATACCGATGCCGGGTCCGCCGCGGTCGGGCCTTCTGGACATCGTCTACGACGCGCAGATCCGCGGGACAGTGCCAGCTGCGGGGGTGGATTCCGCGGATCGCATCGTGTACCGGCGCCCGAGCCGCTATGCCGAATCGGACCGACTTGCGGCGATGGCGGCAAGCGGAGTTCGCCGGGATCACGCAACCAGAGGATCTGCTGGCCGCCGTCTCGTCCTGGGTGGGAGACCGATTGAACTACGTCCCGGGCAGCAGCGGCCTGACCGACGGTGCGGTGGACACGATGCTGCAACGCCCGGGAGTGTGCCGGGACTACGCGCACCTGGTGATCGCGCTGCTGCGCGGGATGGACGTGCCCGCCCGGCTGGCCGCTGTCTACGCCCCGGGCCTGCAGTCGATGGACTTTCACGCGGTCGCCGAGGCGGCGGTCGGCGAGCTGTGGCGCGTCGTCGACACCACACTACTGGCTCCGCGCTCCAGTCTGATCCGCATCGCCACCGGCCGCGACGCCGCGGATACGCGTTCTTGACCAGCTACGGCACTCAGGCCGCCCTGCTCGAGTCGACGGTCACTGTCACCACCGGCGGGACGCTGCCCGGGGACGACGTCACCGAGTTGATCAGCATCACCTAGCGGGCGGCACTGCGGCGAAAGCCGGCCACCGCTTGTCAACCCAGATGCCAGCAACGGCATCACCGGGGCCCGCGGACAGCGACCGGGCGTGTCAGCGCCCGGGTGTCAGCTTGCCGTTGCGTTCGACGCGGGAGGCATCGGTGCCGGACTTGGCTGGCTTGGCCTTGACCGGCTGCTTGGGCTTGCGGGTTTCGCGGCCGCCCTTGTTCTTGCTCATGACGATATGCCGTGACTCGGCGCCCCACCGTGACCCGGCATCGTCGGAGGTGGCGTCGGGGGCGTGCCGGCCGGGGTGTCGGGAAGGCGACGCAGGTGGAGATGCGCGATCGGCGCCCGCGCCGACGACGTCAGGGCGGTGCGGGTGTCCCGGGGTGTCTGGACACGGCGGATGATCACGCGTGTGGACGGTGACGGGTCTGGTGTGGCGATGAGAGTGATGGCCATCGAGGGCCCCGATCCGGCCGCGTCACGCGGCCTGGTGGTGGTTCGTCGAAAGTCGAGCCGGCGTCGAATGGCTGGCGTGCGAGATACTCGCGACCCCGCTGACGCTACACCGTCGCCGCGGCTTCGACGGAGGGCCGCAGCAGACTCCTCGCCAACTCGGGACAAGAACTCATCGACGGTGCTTTCCCTGACCGACGGTCAGCAGCCGCGCTGCACCCCGCTCGCGCGGCCGGTAGGCGATGTCGTAGTGCCGGTACAGGTCAGCTTCGCGCTCGACCGGTAACCCGCACCCGGGCCGGACCTGCGGTGCCCGGCGGGCCAGTAACGCCCCGCAGCGCAGCATGACCGACGCCTCGCCAAGCGTCGCACCGGCAAGGGGAACGAACACCAGCCGCCGCCAACCGCGACGGATCATCGCGACCGCCGCAAACGCCAGGTCCGGCGTGTCAAAGTCTCGGTAGAGACTGTCCACGCGACCGAGGCGTTGGCCCGCGGCGTCAAGGACGTCGCGGCCTATCAGCTCACACGTGAGGTCGGCTGCGTCCATGAGTCTCCTGACCTGACCAAGTCCGCGACGGGGATGCGTGAGCAGACGACGGGCCGGTCCCTAACCTGAATCACGTGCCGACCGTCAGGCGGCGATCGGATTTCCTCCGTGCGCGGCACCGCGAGGCCCGCGCACGGAGGGTTCGCTCAGACCTGGTGGACGTTCAGACGGGGTGGACGTTCTCGGCCTGCGGGCCCTTCTGGCCCGCGACGACGTCGAACTCGACCCGCTGGTTGTCATCGAGGCTCTTGTAGCCATCACCGGCGAGGTTCGAGTAGTGGACGAAGACGTCCTTGCTGCCGTCGTCGGGAGCGATGAAGCCGAAGCCCTTTTCGCTGTTGAACCATTTCACGGTGCCTTGTGCCATGCTGCGTTTCCTCTCGGATGCTGTCCGGGTGCGCACGATGCGCAGACCCGGGGTCGTGACGTGAGACGCCGCCGACCGATCCGAGACGGACGAGGAAGCGTTGTCGCGCGCTGCAGAAATCCCGCGCGTTGCGACGTGAAGGACCAATGCCTAACCGAGGCGACCGTAGCACCGATCCGCAGACGGTGCGGGCCTACCGGTTACGCCGCTCGCCGCGACCGTCGTGATCGCCGCCGAACTCAGCCTGCACGTCGGCCACGCGGTGGCGCACCCTGCTGACGCGGGCGGTGGGAGCATCGGCTGCTGTCGTGCGGAGCACCGAGCATGTCGGCATGGCTGGGCACGGTCTACCCGCCGGGCCTTAATCGCAGGGACTTTCACGCCGCCGTCGAGGCGGCGGTTGGTGACACCTGGCGAGTGGTCGACGCCACCTTGCTGACGCCCGCTGGAGCCTGGTGCGGATCTGCTCCGGCCGCGAGGCGGCCGATACTGCGTCCTGTCGATTTACAGCGGGCAGATCGATCTGCTCGAATCCGTCGGTCAGGCTGCAGCACTGACCCAGGGTTGGTGGTGGGCCCAGCGGATTTGCACGTTCTGGTCGCGGACGGTGATGCGGAAGTAGAGGTAGGAGGCGGCTACTGCGGTGATGGTCAGGGCGGGTCCGAGGACGGACTTGAACACGAGGAACCCGCCGAGGGATGCCGTGCTGAGTAGCCATATGGTTCCGGCCGCGTTGATGAAGTAGCAGGTCGACCAGATGATGGACAGTCGGGTGAAGAAGCGCCCGGCGCGCAGGTGAACGGACAGGTCGGTCGGGAAGGGGCAGAACTCGTGGGCCAGTCGATCGAGGACCGGCCGGTCGGTGAGGGCGGTCGCGGCGATGGCGGTCGCGACGGCGATGGTGCCCGCGACGGGTTGTAGGAAGTAGAGGAATGCGCTGTCGGTGAGGAACATGACGGCGGCCCGGATCGAGAGCAATCCGGCGGTGAGCAGGGCGGCGGCCAGCACGGGGCGGTGGCGCATGAGCTTGAGGAGCAGGCCGCAGCAGTAGAGGCCGACGGTGGCGAGGGCGGCTGTGCGCAGCCCGAACAGCGACATGGTGGTGTAGAAGACGGCCATCGGCAGCAGTGAGACCAGCGCCAGGGTTGCGGACACCTGCCGGGCGATGGGACGCCACCCGGGCATCTCGATGACTTGCGGCGACGCCCCATCGCCGTGGGAGCGCGTCATGGCGTTAGTTCTTAGGTTTGTCGGCCACGACAGCCTCGGTGG
>SCQZ01000108.1 GCA_004299665.1 Jatrophihabitans sp. | reverse complement strand
CCGGGCGCCGCCGCGGTGGCCGCCGAGGCCTTCGCGGACGGCCGGCCCTAGCGCTCAGGCGGCGCCGGCGACCGTAGCGTCCTGGATGCGGGCGAAGGGCCGGGCCGCCTCGATCGCGTAGGCCAGTTCGAGCAGCCGTGCCTCCTGGCCCATGCCCGCCGCCAACTGCACGCCGATCGGGGTGCCCTGGCTGCTCAGGCCGAACGGGACGGAGATCGCCGGGTCGCCCGTGGCGTTCTGCAGCGGCGTGAAGCCGACCCAGTCGAGCATCCGCGCCATGACGATCTCGAACGGCAGCGTCGGGTCTAGGTGCCCGAGGCGCGGGGTCAGGTGGCTGACCGTCGGGGTCAGCACCGCGTCGTACCGGGCGAACAGCCGCCGCGACCGGCGCGCCGAGGCCCGCAGCCGGGTGATCGCGCCCGGGAGGCGAGCGGCGTGACGCCGGGCGTAGGCGCTGAAGCCCTGCGTCAGCGACTCGGTCAGGTGCCGGTCGAAGCTGCTGCCGAGGGTGCGCCTGCCGGTGGCGGTCAGGAACCAGAACAGCGTGCCGTAGTAGATCTTGAAATCCTCCACGAACGACGCCGGCACCGGCGGCGCGATGGGCTCGACGGCGTGGCCCACCGATTCCAGCAGGCCCGCCGCGTCCCGCACCGCGGCGGCGGTCTCGGCGTCGGTGACCGCGTGCAGCGAGTCGACGACCAGGGCGACGCTGAGCCGCCCGTCACCCGGTCCGCGGACGTCGCCGACGAGGGGCAGCCTCGGGTTGCGGTACAGCCGCTCGGTCTCGCGCAGGTACGCGGCGGTGTCCCGCACCGAGCGCGTGACGACGCCGTCGCTCACCACCCGCACCGGCATGTGCCGGGTCATCGCCTCCTGCGGCACCCGGCCGCGGCTCGGCTTGAGGCCGACCAGCCCGCAGGCGGCTGCGGGGATGCGGATCGACCCGCCGCCGTCGTTCGCGTGGGCCAGCGGCACCGCGCCGGCCGCGACGAGCGCGGCGGCACCGGCCGAACTGGCCCCCGAGGAGTACGCGGGGTCCCAGGGGTTGTGCACGGTCCGGCCGGGCGACTCGGCGCTCGGGGAGATGCCGAACTCCGACAGCTGGCTCTTGCCCAGCCCGATCACGCCCAGCCCGAAGAAGGTACGCGCGACGTCGCCGTCCGCCCGCGCGGGCGCGGCCCGGAACGCGGCCGTGCCGTGCTGGGTGGGAAGCCCCGCCACGTCCGCGTTGTCCTTGACGAACGTGGGGACGCCGGCGAAGAAGCCGGACCCCGTCCGACCGGCCGCCAGCCGGGCCCGGTCGTAGTCCCGCGCCGCCACGGCCCCCAGCTGCGGGTCGACCCGCTCCACCCGGGCGATGGCCGCCTCGATGACCTCCGCCCGCCCGAGCCGGCCGGCGCGCAGTTCCGCGGCGAGGCCGACCGCGTCGTGCTCGCCCAGCGCGTCGTCACCGAAGGAGTGGACCCGACACCCATGCGCGCAGGCTACTGACGCGAGCGTGACCGGGCATGTCGAGGTGGCCGCCGTCACCCTGCGCGATCTTCCTGCGCCGGACGCGCCATGGCGCGCCATGCGCAGGGGCGTGCCGGGTCAGCGTGCCGCGACGAGCGGGCGCAGCACCTCGATCGCGCGGTCGATGCCGGCGTCGTCGACGTCCAGGTGGGTCACGAGCCGCAGGAACCGGGGCCCGAGCGCCGAGACGAGCACGCCCTCCGCGGCAGCCTTGGCGGCCACCGTCGCCGCGTCCGCCACGTCCAGCACCACGATGTTCGTCGGCGCCGCGTCCGGGTCGCCGCCCAGGGCGGCGGCCAGTCGGCGGGCCCGCGCGTGGTCGTCGGCGAGCCGCTGAACGTGATGGTCCAGCGCGTAGAGCCCCGCCGCGGCCAGGATCCCGACCTGGCGCATCCCGGCCCCGTACCGCTTGCGCCACACCCGGGCCTGCGCGATCCGGTCGGCGGAGGAGACCAGCACGGACCCGACCGGCGCGCCCAGCCCCTTCGACAGGCACACCGAGACGGTGTCGAACCCCGCGGCCAGCTCGCGCAGCGCGAGCCCGCTCGCGACGTGCGCGTTCCACAGCCGGGCGCCGTCCAGGTGCAGCTTCAGCCCGTGCTCGGCCGCCAGCGCGCGGACCGCCGCAACCTGCTCGGGCGGCTGGACGACGCCCCCTCCGAAGTTGTGGGTGTTCTCGATGGCGATCGCCGCCGTCGAGACCAGGTACGGGCCCGCGTCCGGTGCCACCAGCGCCCGGACCGCCTCCGCGTCGAGGCGCCCGCCCACCGCCTGCCACGTGCGGAAGGTGATGCCGCTGAACACCGCCGCGGCGCCGAGTTCGGCGCGGGCCACGTGCGCGACCGTGTCGCACACCAGTTCATAGCCGGGTGGCACCAGTAGCCGGATGCCCAGCTGGTTGCCCAGCGAGCCGGACGGGACGAACAGCCCTGCCTCGAATCCGAGCATCCCGGCGACGCGCTCCTGCAGCGCGGTGACGGTGGGGTCCTCGGCATAGACGTCGTCGCCCACCTCGGCCGCCGCCATCGCGGCACGCATGCCGGCCGTCGGGCGGGTGACGGTGTCCGAGCGCAGGTCCACCGCGGGCGCGGTCACGAGCGGGACCGCCAGTCGCGGTCGGCGCTGAGCCGCTCGGCGACCCGGAACGCCAACTCCAGCGCCTGCTCGATGTTCAGCCGCGGGTCGCACGCCGTCTCGTAGCGGCGCCCCAGGTCGGCCGCCCGCAGGTCGACCGTGCCGCCGATGCACTCGGTCACGTCGTCGCCGGTCAGCTCCACGTGCAGCCCGCCGGGGTGGGTGCCGAGCGCGGCGTGGACGTCGAAGAAGCCGTCCACCTCGTCCAGGATGCGGTCCAGGTGACGGGTCTTCACCCCGTCCGCGGTCTCCTCGGTGTTGCCGTGCATCGGGTCGCACTGCCACACCACCAGGTGACCGGTGGAGGCGACCTTCTCCACGATCGGTGGCAGCACGTCACGCACCCGGGCGTTCGACATGCGCGAGATCAGCGTCAGCCTCCCCGGGAGCCCGTCGGGGTCGAGCCGCTCGACGAGTTCGGCGGCGAACTCGGGCGTCGTCGACGGCCCCAGCTTGACCCCGATCGGGTTCGCGATGCGCGAGACGAACTCCAGGTGCGCGCCGTCCATCTGCCGGGTGCGCTCCCCGACCCACACGAAGTGCCCGGACAGGTCGTACGCGCGCCCCTCGTCGACGCGTGTCAGCGCCCGCTCGTACTCGAGCACCAGCGCCTCGTGCGACGCGTACAGCTCGACGCTCTCCAGGGCCGCGTCGTGCACGCCGCAGGCGCGCATGAACTGGACGGCGCGGTCGATCTCCGAGGCCAGCTTGTCGTACCGCGCGCCGGTCTCCGTCGTCCGGGCGAAGGCGGTGTTCCAGGCGTGCACCCGGTCCAGCGACGCCAGGCCGCCCCCGGCGAAGGCGCGCAGCAGGTTCAGGGTCGAGGCCGCCGTCGCGTACGCACGCAGGATCCGGCGGGGGTCGGGCGTGCGGTCACCGTTCAGGTCGTTGACCATGTCGCCGCGGTAGGACGGCCGGCCGGAGGAGTCCAGGTCCGACGACCGGGGCTTGGCGTACTGCCCGGCGATCCGCGCCAGCTTCACCACCGGCAGCGAGGCGCCGTAGGTCAGCACCACCGCCATCTGCAGCAGCACCCGCACCTTGCCGGCGATGTCGGCCTGGGACGACGTCGCGAAGGTCTCGGCGCAGTCGCCGCCCTGCAGCAAGAACGCCTCGCCGCGCGCGACCGCCGCGAGCCGTTCCCGCAACTGCTCGACCTCGGAGGCGACGACGAGGGCCGGCCGCGCGGACAGCTCCGCGGCCACCTCGCGCAGCAGTGCCGGGTCCGGCCAGGCAGGCTGCTGCGCCGCAGGCCGCGACCGCCACGTGTCCAGCCCGTCGTCGAGCGCCGGATCGTCCGGGGGCGTCGAGGCGGCGTCGGGCAGTGAGGTCACGGCACCAGGGTATTTCCCGCGGGACGCGGCGCGCGCGCCGCGTCCGTCACGCAGGCCGAAGCAACCCGCCCTGCTCGTACTGGCCGAACGTCAGGTTCCAGTCGCCCCACCCGTCGGTGACGGGCAGCACCTGGGAGGTCCCGGTGTTCGTCCAGGTGACCGGGTCGCCGATCTGGGACCAGGTGTAGTACCACTGCGCGTCGGCGGGGGCCATGTTCGTGCAGCCGTGCGAGAGGTTCGCGCGTCCCAGCTGGCCGTTCCAGTAGGCGTCGTGCAGGAACTCCCCGTCGTAGGTGACACGCACCGACCACGGGACCTCGATGCGGTAGTACGGCTCCCCCGGCGAACTGACCATCAGCTGCGGGTTGCTCTTGCTCATGACGACGGCGGTGCCGAGGTAGGTCGGCGTCTGCGCCGCGCCGAGCGAGATCTTGAACGTGCGGATCACGGTGCCGTTGCGGTAGACCAGCATCGAGTCGACGCCCGGCGCACCGTTGATCTGCACCACCTGGGCGTCGCCGATCTTCATGCTCAGGGTGAGGCTGTCCGCGAAGACCAGGCCGGGGCCCGCCGACAGGCCCGCGACCGGCAACTGCATCGTCACGGTGGAGTCGGCCGGCCAGTAGCTCGCCAGGCGGTAATGCGCCTCCATGGCCTGGTCCGCGCGCGAGGACGGCTCCCAGTACCAGGCGCCCTGCACCGGGGTGCCGTCGACCTGGACGGTGACGGCCCGGTCGAACGCCGCGGCGCTGGTCGGCGCCACCGAGAAGTAGGCGATGATCGGCATCGCGACGCCGTAGGTCTGCCCGTCTCCCTCGAACAACGAGACGTACACCGGGCGCCCGGTGGCCGAGGAGGACGGGGACGGGGACGGCGACGGACTCGGCGCCGTCGAACCGTGCGCGGACGCGACCGGGGAGGTCGATCCGCCCGGGTGCACCTCGTGGGCGACGGCGCTGCGGTGTGCCGTGGGCGGCGCGGTGCCGCACGCGGCGAGCAGGGCGAGCGCGCCTACGGCGACGACGGCGCCCAGCACCCGGGGCAATCTGATCACCACGTCGAGGCAGGCTACGGCGGAAGCCTAAGAAATCCCTGACGCCTTTCAGCGAGCCGCCACGCAACCGATCACCCGTCCACGGGATCGGCTACCGGATCAGCCGGACCCGGATCGGCAGGTCCAGGTCGGCCCAGGCGCGGTCGGCGGTCAGGACCTCGGCCGGATTGCTACGCACGGCCAGCGCCAGGCAGCACCGATCCCCGAGGGACAGCGTTCCACCGCCGTCGAGCGATCGAAGCGCTCCGGCGAGTTCGGCGTCGGCTGCACTGAGCGGTTCGAGGACGACGCCGGCTGCGCCGAGCAGATCCCGCACGCGTGAGACGTCCAGGTCGGCGTCCGCCAGCTTGCCGATGACCTCGGCGAGGTTCGCCGTGCCGAGAACGGCGCCCGCCAGCGATTCGGCCACCAC
>SCQZ01000107.1 GCA_004299665.1 Jatrophihabitans sp. | reverse complement strand
GCGGTGGTGGCCACGAGCGGCAGCCCGAACTCCGTCGCGAGCGCTGCCAGCACCTCGTACCGCTCGTCGGCGAGCGGGTCCTGCTCGAACGTCAACTCGACGGCGACGTTGTCCGGCCCGAACCGGTCGACCAGATCGGCCAGCGCCCGCCGTGCACCGGCCACCCCCTCCCCGGCGTGACTGCCGGGGGGACCCCCGGACCGGTCGAGGGCCTGGCGCACCGCCCCCTTGCGGCAGCCGGTGAGCACCAGCCAGTGCCCGTCCGCCGCGTGCGCGACCTCGTCGACGTCGTAGACGGGCCGCCCCTTCGCGCCACCGCGCAGTTGCGCCGTGCTGATCACCCGGCTCAGCGACGCGTAGCCCGCCGGGTCGCGGGCCAGGGCCAGCAGATGGGTGCCGGGCGGGTCGGGCGCGCCCACCCGCGCGGCGACGGAGCGTTCGGCCTGCGTGCGCGGTGCGGGAAGGTCCAGCGACAGTTCGGCGCCGAACCCGGTGGCCAGGCCGAGGGCCTGCGCGGCCTCGGCGAAGCGCACCACGCCGTAGAACCCGTCGTGGTCGGTGAGGGTCAGCGACTCGATGCCGAGCCGGACCGCCTCCTCCGCCAACTCCTGCGGGGACGACGCGCCGTCGAGGAAGCTGAACGACGAGTGGGCGTGCAGTTCGGCGTACGGCACGGCACCCGGAGTCGCCGCCATCGGCCCCGGCACGTACGGTGCCCGCTTGCGGGAGAGTGGGGGACCCTCCGCCGGTCCGGCTCGGGTTCCCCCCGCTGGTGGGGGGGTAGCCGGCGGGAGAGGCTGCTCGGGTGGTCGGGTGTGCCCGCGCAGCGGGCGACCGGAGAGCCGCCGCTCCAACTCACCCCACGGAATGGGCGGGTTCTCCCAGGCCATGACCAATTATAGAACACATGTCCACCACTCCCGCGCGCTCCCCCGGGGCGCTCCCGGGGCGCTCGGGTGGGGTCAGGGGCGCCGCAGCACGTGCACGGCGTAGTCGCCGTCGGGGGCGAAGGGTCGCAGGTCGTAGGACCGGTAGCGGGACTCCACGACGAGGCCCACCGCCTCGACATCCGCGGTGAACTCGGCCACCGCGTAGCTCCTGGCGAAGGGCGAGGGCGCATCGCGGATGTGGAAGCCGACGAGCATCCGGCCCTGGTCGGCGAGCAGCGCGGCCAGGTTCGCGAGCACGGTCCGCTCGGAGTCGGGGGCCAGCAGGATGAGCACGTTCCCGACGCAGACCACCAGGTCGAACGCGGTGAGGTGGCCGGCCGCGGCAAGCGTGGCCGGGCGTAGGTCGTCCAGGCGGGAGCACACCACCGGCAGGGCCGGATAGGTGCGCCGCGACTGCGCCACGATCTCCGGGTCGAAATCGACGCCGACCACGCGATGCCCGCGGGCCTGCAGCGACGCGCCGACCCGGCCCATGCCCGAACCCGCGTCCAGTATCCGTGCGGACCGTGGCGCCAGCGCGTCGGCCAGGCGGGCCTCTCCCTCGACGTCCTGGCCCTCGGCCACCAGCCGCGCGTAGTGCGCGCCGTACCCGCCGGACCCGGACGCCCGCTCGTGGTCGCGGGCCAGTTCCCAGCGTGTGCGCGTCATGGCGTCACTGTGACACGCGAGGTCGGCCATCGCGCGGGCGACCTGCGCGGATCACCCGAGCAGCGTGGCCGCGACGGTCGCCGCCAGGTTCCAGACCCGGTCCAGGGCCGCCCGGTCCGGCATCCCGATGACCGTCACCGGTTCGGCCACGCGCTGCCACCCCATGCCCTTGGCGATGGCTTCGACGGCGCGCACCGCGCCGCCGGTGTCGCTGTTGCCGTGCACGTACAGCCCGTACGGCGCCCCCGCCTTGGCCGTCAGCGCGGGGTAGTAGACGAGGTCGAAGAACGTCTTCAGGGCGCCGCTCATGTAGCCGATGTTGGCGGGCGTGCCGAGGACGAGGCCGTCCGCCGCGAGCAGGTCGACCAGCGTGGCAGCCAGCGCCGGCCGCACCTGCACCTGCACCGCGTCCAGACCCTCGGCCCGGGTCCCGGCCAGCGCGGCCTCCAGCAGTTCCTGCGTCGCCGGCGAGGTCGTGTGGTGCACGACGAGCAGGTGCGGCATGCGGGCACGGTAGCGCGCGCGGGACTAACGTCTGCGAGATGCAGCCCGGCGCCGCGCGCCTCGCCCTGCCCGACCCGCACGGCCGGCTGGCGTCGGTGCGCCTCGTCACCGAGTTCGACCTCGCCGGGCCCGGCCGGTTCGCCCGGGTGCGCGGCGGCTGGGAACTGGACGTGGGCCGCCCGCCCGTGGACCGCATGGAGTACCTGCTGGAACTCACCGACCACAACGATCACCGCTGGACGATCCCGGATCCCGCCAACCCGCTGCAGGCGCCCGGCGCGTTCGGACCCAAGTCGGTGCTGGAGTTCCCGGGATACCGCCCGCCGTGGTGGCTGTCCGTTCCGGCGCAGCCGGGCTCCCGGTCGTCGGTCGAGGTCGAGGCGCCGGGACTGGGTGCGGACCTGCCCGCCGAGATCTGGTCCGCGCCGGGCCTTCCGGACGGCGAGCCCGCGCCGTTGCTGGTGGTACACGACGGGCCGGAATACGCCACGCTCGGCGACCTGATCACCTTCCTCGCGACCGGGACGGCGGCCGGGACACTGCCGCCGCTGCGGGCCGCGCTGCTCGGCCCGCTCGAGCGCAACGCCTGGTACTCGGCGAACCCGGCCTACGCCGACGCACTGGCGACCCGCCTGCTGCCGGTGCTTCCCCCCGCCACGGCCCGCATCGGTGTCGGCGTCAGCCTCGGTGCGCTGGCGATGCTGCACGCGCACCGCCGGATCGGCCTCGACGGGCTGTTCCTGCAGTCAGGCAGCTTCTTCACCGCGCAGTACGACCCGCAGGAGCGGGGCTTCGACGGCTTCGCCGCGGTGAGTTCCTTCGTCGCGCGACTGCACGACGCGAGCGGTGACCGCCATCCGGTGCCGACCGTGCTGACCTGCGGCCTGGTGGAGGAGAACCTCGCGAACAACCGGGCGATGGCCGCGACCCTGGGGCGGCTGGGCTACGGCACCCGGCTCGTCGAGGTACGCGACGCGCACAACTTCACCGCGTGGCGCGACGCGCTCGACCCGCACCTTCCCGAGTTGCTGTCGCGTGCGGTGGCCCGCCGTGCGGCGTGACCACGTCGACCTCGGGCCGGGCGACGCGATCGCCTACGGCCATTACGGCCGCGCCGTCCTCGTCTTCCCCTCCGAGCAGGGCCGGGCGTGGGACTTCGAGAACAACGGCATGGTCGCGGCCGTCGCCGGCCTGATCGACGACGGACGGGTCAAGCTGTACTGCGTCGACAGCGGCGACGCGGACAGCTGGTCGGACCGCACCCTGCCCACCGAGGAGCGGGCCCGCCGCTACGGCGGGTACGAGCGGTGGATCCTGGACACGGTCGTCCCGTGGATCCGGGCCGACTGCGGGGGCGAGGTCGAGATCGCGACCCTCGGGTGCAGCCTCGGCGCCTACCACGCGGCGAACATGGTGCTGCGGCACGCCGAGACATTCCCGCTGGCGCTCGGCCTGTCCGGCAACTACGACCCTGCCACCTGGCACGGCTGGGGCGAACTGGGCGACGCGACGTACTTCCAGAACCCGATGTCCTACGTGACGCACCTCGGGGGAGCCCACCTCGACTGGTTGCGCTCGCGTGCCAGCCTGCTGCTGGTCGTGGGCCAGGGCGCGTGGGAGGTGGATCCGACCGGCTCGCTGCCCAGCACCCGTGCCTTCGCGGAACTGCTGACCGGCAAGGGGATCCGCTGCGAACTCGACGTGTGGGGCTACGACGTCCCGCACGACTGGCCGTCCTGGCGGCGCCAGCTTGCCCACCACCTGCCGCGGTTCTGCTGAGAGGAGGCGCCATGCCCGGGACCGGCCATCTCATCGGCCTGTTGCTCGGTACCGAGGACGACTGGCCGGGTGCTTTCGAGGCGCTCGTGCGGCGACTCGGCGCTGTGACAGATTCCTCTGGAGTGTCGCATCGCTTCGATACCGAGCGGATCACCATCGAGCCGTTCGACCTGCGGGACCGCCCCCGGTACGGGTTGGTGATCGACCGGCTCGCCTACTGGTACTACCACCCGCGTGAGTGGCTCAAGAAGGTCGCGCTGATGGACGACGTCTACCTGCTCAACAGCCCGTTCACGTTCCAGAGCATGGAGAAGCACGCGGCGTACTGCGCGATGATGCGACTCGGGCTGCACGTGCCGGACACCGTCCTGATCCGTTCAAGAACCCGCCCGACCACGCGAAGTACGCCTACACCGCCGGCCGCTACAACAAGGCGTTCGACCTGGACGCCGTCGCGGATCGTCTGGGCTACCCGCTGTTCATGAAGCCGTACGACGGCGGTGCCTGGGTCGGCGTGAGCAGGATCCGCGACAGCGCCGAGTTGCACCGTGCCTACGACGAGTCCGGGCAGCGGCTGATGCACCTGCAACAGGCCGTCGAGGGCTACGACGTCTTCGCCCGCTCGCTGTCCATCGGCGCCGAGACGATGGTGATGCGCTTCGACCCGGATCAGCCGATGCACGCCCGCTACTCGGTGTCGCACGACTTCCTGGACGCCGGGACCGGCGCCGAGGCGGTCACGATCGGCAAGCTGGTCAACGCGTTCTTCCGGTGGGAGTTCAACTCCTGCGAGACCCTCGTCCGGGACGGGGTGGTGTACCCGATCGACTACGCCAACGCCTGCCCGGACGTCGCGATCACCAGCTTGCACTACTACTTCCCGTGGGCGATGAAGGCCCTGGTGCGGTGGAGCGTCTTCTGCCTGGTGACGGCCCGGCGGCCCCGGCTGGACCTCGCGACGCGCCGCTACTTCGACATCGCCGATCGCGACGACATGACGTACGCGGACAAGCTGGCGGGGTACCGGGCACTGGCCGACGCCTACTTCGAGGCCGATCGCTACGCGGACTTCTGCGCCTCCCGGCTCGCCGGGTTCGACGTCGTCGCGCTGGAGTACTTCGCCGGCCCGGACTTCGACAGGTTGCTCGTCGACACCGTCCGGTCCACGTTCCCCCCGCATGAGCAGGAGCAATTCGTCGCGCACTACCGCGGACTCATCCGGGCGTGGGTCCGCGACGAGACGGCACGCCTGGGCGGCTGACCGCGGCCGGCCGGTCGCTACCGCCAGGTGTGGACCGGTTCGTTGGTGTGCATGTACTCGATGTAGCGGCGCAGCATCTCGCGCAGGGACTCGCGCCGGTCCAGGGGTTGCAGGTCGTCGTCGATGCGGTGGAACGTGCGGGCCTGCCACTCGGCGCCGTTGACCTCGGTGATGCAGCGACGCTCGATGATCCCCAGCAGCCGCTCCCGCACCGCGTGTCGACCCCCCAGGCCGCCAGCCCCTCGTGGGCCAGCGGCAGCAACCGCCGCAGCACCAGTTCGGTCACGGGTACCTCGCCGAGCCCGGGCCAGTACAGCCGGGCGTGGATGCCGTCGCGCGCGCCCGCCTCGAAGTTGTCCGCGGCGGCCTGGAAGGACATCTGCGACCACAGCGGGCGCTCCTGCTCGACGAGCGTGCGCAGGATCCCGTAGTAGAACGCGCCGTTGGCGAGGATGTCGACGACCGTCGGGCCGGCGGGCAGCACCCGGTTCTCGACCCGCAGGTGGGGCCTGCCGCGGTGCACGTCGTACACCGGCCGGTTCCAGCGGTAGACGGTCCCGTTGTGCATCCGCAACTCGCCCAGGGCCGGCGTGTCCCCGCGGGCGAGCACCGCCTCGGGATCCTCGTCGTCGCACACCGGCAGCAGCGCCGGGAAGTACCGCACGTTCTCCTCGAACTGGTCGAAGATCGAGGTGATCCACCGCTCGCCGAACCACACCCGCGGCCGCACGCCCTGTGCCTTGAGCTCCTCGGGGCGGGTGTCGGTCGCCTGCTCGAACAGCGCGATACGCGTCTCGCGCCACAGTTCCTTGCCGAAGAAGAAGGGGGAGTTGGCGCCCAGGCCGAGTTGGACCCCGGCCACGCACTGGGCCGCGTTCCAGTGCGCGGCGTACTCCTGGGGGCTGACCTGCAGGTGGAACTGCACCGAGGTGCAGGCGGCCTCGGGGGCGATGGTGTCCGCGTGCACCGCCAGCCGCTCGACGCCGGTGATGGCGATGTCGATGTCCTCGCCCCGGGCGGCGAAGACCGCCTCGTTGATCAGCTTGTAGCGCGGGTTGGCGCTGATCGCGTGTTCGGTGAGGTGCTCGGGCCGCAGCGTCGGCAGCATCCCGATCATGACGATGTGCGCGCCGGCGTCGCGGGCCCGCTTCTCCGCCTCGTTGAGGCTGGTCCGCAGTTCCTCCTCCAGTTCGTCGACGGCGGTGCCGAGCAGGCCACGGGGCCGGACATTGATCTCGATGTTGAACTGGCCGAGCTCGGTCTGGAAGGCGTCGTCGGCGATCGCGGCCAGGACGTCCGCGTTGCGCATCGCCGGGTCGCGCCGGTCGTCGACCAGGTTGAACTCGATCTCCAGGCCGGTGAGCGGGCGTTCGAAGTCGAACTTGGACTCGGCCAGCATGCGGGCGAACACGTCCAGGCAACGCCGCACCTTGACCCGATAGGCCTGCCGGTCGGCGCGGGTGAACTGCTGACCGGCGACGTCCTCGCCCATGGCGACAGCCTGGCACTAGTCGTACACGGCGTCGACCTGCCACAGGACGGTGTTCTCCTGCATGGTTGCGCTGACCAGGTAGGCGCGGCCGCGCACGTCGACGATCTGGCAGCGCACGACGTGGCGGGCCGAATCCGGATGCCACCACCGCTCGTCCACCGGCCACGGTCCGGCCCAGGAGGTGATCGCGACCGGCTGCTCGTCGCCGAGGGCGAAGCGGGCGGGTGGCCGGGGCATCAGGCCGCGGTCGGTGACGATCACCTCCCGGCCGGTGTCGTCGATCACGCGCGCCGGCCGCGGCGGGTCGAGCAGCACCGTGGGGGCCGGCGCGGGCAGTGCGCCCGGCCAGGGCTGCTCCGGGGAGCGCACGGGGGTCGGCTCGTCCCCCCACGGCACCAGCCGGCTGCGCTGCGACGGTTCCCGGCCGCCGTCGCGCACCGGTGCCAGCACCCCGCCGTGGCCGAGCAGCGTCTGCACCCGCGCGAGGGCTCGCCGGGCCCGTTCGTCCCGCTCGCCGGAACCCCCCCACAGCGACTGCTGGTGCGTTCCGGTGGGGACGACCTCGACCGGGAGCAGCCGCAGTCGCGTGACCCCTGCGGTGGGTCCCCCGCGCGCACCGGACAGCCAGCCCTCCAGTTGCCAGCGCACCCGGTCCAGGACGTCGGCGGGCCCCAGCACGCCGGCGTGCCGCCAGCGGCGCACCGTCTCCTCGCCGTTCTCGCTGCACGCCTGCACCTCCAGGCAGGCGCAGGCCATGCCGTGCGCGGCGAGGTCGGCGACGAACCGTTCGGCGCTCTCACGGGCGGAGAACGCGACGGCGTCGACGCGATCCAGCGCCGGCTCGAGATCGAGGGTGACGGTCAACTCGGCGGGCGGGCGCCGGCCGGCCACCGGGCGCTCGTCGACCCCGCCGGCCTGCCGGTGCGCCGCAGCGCCGGCGGGACCGAAACGGGCCAGCACGTCG
>SCQZ01000106.1 GCA_004299665.1 Jatrophihabitans sp. | reverse complement strand
GGACGGCGCCCGCCAGGGATTCGGCCACCACGTCGCTGCCGGGTTCGTCGTGAACCAGGGCGAGGACGGCGGAGGCGTCGAGGACCGTCATTCCGCCGCCGCGGCCAGGCGGCGTTCCGCGAGCAGCTCGTCGACGAACGAGCGCGACCCCGGGACGTCCTTGGCCAGTTCTCGCAGCTCCGCCACGGCATCTCGCTGACGCTGCAGCACCAGCCGCGCCCCGGCGACGTGCAGGTGCAGGCGATCACCGGGTGCCAGCCCCAGAGCCGCGCGCACCTCCGCAGGGATCACCAGGCGCCCCTGTTGACCCAGCACCAATGTGGCATCCACCCCGTTAGCGTGCCACGCGATCTCCGCGCGTGCCACACGGCGGCCCGGGGCCCTGCCCGCGGAACCGGGGCGACAGCCGCGGAGCCGGAACGCCGTCAGCCGAAGAAGACCTCTGCCTCCGCGTACCGCGCGGGCTGCACCAGTTTGAGCTCGCTCGTCCCGGCGCTCAGCGGCACTCGCACGATGTCCGTGCCGCGCAGGGCCACCATGGTCCCCCAGGCGGCCGCCTCCACCGCGTCGACGGCGTGCAGGCCGAACCGGGTGGCGAGCACCCGGTCGAACGCCGAGGGCGTGCCGCCGCGCTGGATGTGGCCGAGCACCGTGGTGCGGGCCTCCTTGCCGGTGCGCTTCTCGATCTCGCCCGCGAGCCACTCGCCGATGCCGCCGAGCCGCACGTGGCCGAACGCGTCGAGCCCCTTCTCCAGCGTGGCCGTGTCGCCGCCCTCGGGCCGCGCCCCCTCGGAGACGACGATGATCGGCGCGTACTGCGACTGGAACCGGCTCTCCACGTAGGCGCACACCCGCTCCATCGAGAACGGGATCTCGGGGATCAGGATGACGTTGGCGCCGCCGGCCATGCCGGCGTGCAGCGCGATCCAGCCGGCGTGCCGGCCCATGACCTCCACGATCAGGGCGCGGTGGTGGGACTCGGCGGTCGTATGGAGCCGATCGATCGCCTCGGTCGCGATGTTGACCGCGGTGTCGAAGCCGAAGGTGTAGTCGGTTGCGCTCAGGTCGTTGTCGATCGTCTTCGGGACGCCGACGACGTTCAGGCCGTACTCGTCGAGCTTGGTCGCGACGCCGAGGGTGTCCTCCCCGCCGATCGCGATGAGGGCATCGACCCGCATCCGCAGCAGGTTCTCCCGGACGATGTCCAGCCCCCCGTCCACCTTCAGCGGGTTGGTGCGCGACGAGCCCAGGATCGTCCCGCCGCGCGGCAGGATCCCGCGCACCTCCGGGATGCCCAGGGGCATCGTGATGCCCTCGAGCGGCCCCTTCCAGCCGTCGCGGAAGCCCACGAACTCGTGACCGTGGATCCCGGCGCCCTTGCGGACCACGGCGCGGATCACCGCGTTCAGCCCCGGGCAGTCCCCGCCACCGGTCAGCATTCCGATACGCACGACAGATCCCCTTGTTCTTCGCGCGAGCGCTCATCACCGCTCGCTCCGCTCCTCGCGCCTACGGCGCTACGATGCTCACTCGCCGCCACACCCTAACGAGCGCGGATCGCGCGCCAGCGGGCAAGGTTGTGCCGGGCGTCGGCCAGGGCGTCGTGCTGGTCCGGCGGCGCGGCCGGCAGCGGCGGTGACCCGGCTGCCTCCCAGTGCTGGCGCAACTCGCGGGTGAAGCGCGGGATCGCCCGCGGCAGCGCCCGCATGTCCCCCCACAGCTGGCACAGCACGACATGGTCGTAGGCGGCCAGCCAGGCCCACAGTTCGATCACGTCGCCGGGGGCGAGCAGGAACTCCAGCAGGTCGTCGCGGATCCGCGTGCGGCTGCGCCACGCGGGGTCCGCGGGTGAGGGCAGCTTGTCCAGCACGTGGTCGCGTACCCACGGGATGGCGCGGCCGGGGTCGAACTCGGTCGAGACGGCGTAGAACTCGCGGCCGTCCTCGCCGACCACCCCGATCGAGACCAGGTCGATGGTGCGGCCGTCCTCGATGAACTCGCAGTCGTAGAAGAACCGCACGGCAGCCCGGTGACCCCCGGCTACGAGGCGCGCGTGCCCGCGACGCGGTGCCCGCCGCGTTCGCTGCCGAACGCGGTGTCCACGCCGGCGGCCCGCTTGACCTTGGCCGCGTAGGTGTCGACGTACTCCTGCCCGGACAGGGACATCAACTCGTACATGATCTCGTCGGTGACCGAGCGTTCGACGAACCGGTCGCCGGCCATGCCCTCGTAGCGGGAGAAGTCCAGCGGCTTGCCGAACCGGATGCCCGGCCGGGGGCGCAACCTCGGGATCCGTCGCCCCGGCGGCTGGATGGTCTCGGTGTTGATCATCGCGCAGGGGATGACCGGCACGCCCGCCTCCAGCGCCATGCGGGCGACCCCGGTCTTGCCGCGGTACAGCCGCCCGTCCGGCGAGCGGGTGCCCTCCGGGTAGATGCCCAACAGGTTCCCCCCGCGCAGCACCCGTACCCCGGTCGTCAGCGCCGCCCGGGACGCGTCCGGGTCGGAGCGGTCGATGGGCACCTGCCCGACGCCGGCGAAGAACATCCTGGAGAGCAGCCCCTTGATGCCGGGTGTGGTGAAGTACTCCGACTTCGCCAGGAACGTCACCTTGCGCTTGATCATCACCGGCATGAAGAACGAGTCGCAGAAGGCCAGGTGGTTGCTCGCGATGATCGCCGGGCCGGAGTCGGGGATGTTCTCCAGCCCCTCGGTCCAGGGACGCCAGAGTCCGCGCAGCAGCGGCCCGATGAGCGCGAACTTGGCGAGCCAGTAGAACACGGTCCGACCCTAGTGCCTGCCCGCTCCCGCCGACCATCGGCGATCCCGGCGCGACGGGGGATGATGGGCGCATGACGATGCCGGGTGCCGAGCCCTACTCCGCCGACGGCGGCCCCGTCGGCCTGCTGCTCCAGCACGGCTTCACCGGCACCCCCGCCAGCATGCGGCCGTGGGCCGAGCACCTGGCGGCCGCCGGGTACACCGTCCGGGCGCCGCTGCTGCCGGGGCACGGGACCACCTGGCAGGACTGCAACCGCACCGGGTGGCGCGACTGGTACGGCAGCGTCGAGGCGGCGTACGACGAACTGGCCGCCCGGTGCGAGACCGTCGTCGCCTGCGGGTTGTCGATGGGCGGCACGCTCGTGACTCGGCTCGCGCAGCGCCGGCCGGTGGCCGGCCTGGTGCTGGTGAACCCGTCCTACGGCACCGAGCGGTTCGACGCTCGGTTCGCGCGCTACCTCGCCCCGGTGATGCCGTCCCGGCCCGGGATCGCCAGCGACATCAAGAAGTCCGGCGTCACCGAGGTCGCGTACGAGCGCACACCGGTGCGGGCGTTCGTGTCGCTGCAGCAGCTGTGGGGGGTCGTCCTGGACGGCATGGGCGACCTGCGCTGCCCGGTGCTGCTGTTCCGCTCCGCGCAGGACCACGTCGTCGAGCCGCTGTCGGGCAAGTTGCTGCACTCGCGCGCGACCCGCACCGAGGTGCGCGAGGTGGTGCTGCGCGACTCGTACCACGTCGCCACCCTCGACAACGACGCGCCCGCGATCTTCGCCGGGACGGTCGAGTTCGTCGAGTCGATCCGGGCGCCCCGCGAGCCGGAGGCGAGCGAACCGTGACCTTGCCGCCCGCGCAGCCGCCCGGCGGGGGGGAGAGCACGGCCCGCCTGGGCAACGGGCTGGTGGCCGCGCGCTACGTGCCGCTGACCGACATCGAGCCCGAGGTCGGCAGGTCGCTGCTGACGGCGCTGGCCCGCGCCCGGATCGCGGCGTTCCTGACCGCGACCCCCGACCGCACCGAGGTGCGGCGGCTGTTCGTCAGCGCCGAGGAGCGGGCCGACGCCCGCACGATCGTGGCCGCCGTGGTGCGGGCGGCCGGCGGGACGCCGGCCGCGCTGCCCGACGCCGAGGTCCCCGACCTCGACGTCGACTCCGCGTTCGCGGACATGATCGCGGACTGGAAGGTCGACACGATCGCCGCGATCCGCGAGGCGGAACGGGCCCTGTCCCGCGAGGACGAGAACTGGCGCGCGCGCCTCGAGCAGGCCGCACCGGAGCCGTGGCTCGACGAGCACCACTACGTGCCGCCCGCCCCCCCGCCGCTGCCGCGGTTCGCCACGCAGACGGTCGCGGCCATGTCCCTGCTGGCGATCTCGATCCTGGTGCTCGGGCTGGGCGGGCGGGTCGGGCTGGCGAGCCGGCTCACGCTGTTGCTCGGCGTCTGCGGCATCCTGGTCGCCGCCGTGATGCTGTTCCTGCGGCTGCGCAAGCACCGCGAGGACGACGACAACGGCGCGGTGCTGTAGGCCGGCAGCACCGGCGGGCACTTCGGTCGAGGACCGTCTCAGCATCGAGGAGAGGTCGACAGACGCGCCGGATTTCGGTCCCCGGATTGTCGGTGCGGCGCGCGAGACTGCACCGGTGGGAGTGAACAACAGGCAGCGCCGCGCCGCGAAGGCCAAGCAGCGCAAGTACGAACGGGCCCGGCGCGGCGCCGAGGCGCCCTACGACTGGGCGGACCCGCGGCTGCGGGTCGGGGCGGCGGTGCTCGCGCTGCGTGCCACCGCCCGGGACCGCCTCCTGGGCCAGGACACCCGCCCGGCGGCCGCGACCCCCTTCGCGGAGTTCGC
>SCQZ01000105.1 GCA_004299665.1 Jatrophihabitans sp. | reverse complement strand
GCTCTTCCGATCTCGCTTGGTCTTCTCCGGCGAGAGCGTGTCGAGCTTCTGCTCCATGCCCAGCATGTTCAGCGTGGTGATGCCGAGGATCTGGGTCTCGCCGCGCTGGAACAGCGCCGAGCCGTGCACCCGCGGCACGACCTCGACCTCGGCCGACAGGGTGCGGATGTCGGCCAGACCACGGCCGTCGATGCGGACCTTGTCGCGCAGGATCCGCTGGCGCACCAGCTTCTTGGTCAGCGCCCGGTAGGCGGGGCTGATCTCGTTCTCGCGGCCGGCGAAGCGCTCGGCGAGGTCGGCCTTGGCCTGGTCCTTGAGGCGATCCAGTTCGGCCTCACGGTCCTGCTTGTCGGCGATCGTCAGCGCCTGCGCCAGCGGGGCGCTCACGGCGTCGGTGACCGCTGCCAGCACGTCGTCCTGGTAGTCCAGGAACACCGGGAACGGCGCGGTGGGCTTCGCCGCGAGCGCGGCCAGCTCCGCCTGGGCACGGCACAGTTCGGCGATGAAGGGCTTGGCCGCCTCGAGACCCTCGGCGACGACCTCCTCGGTCGGGCGGGTGGCGCCGCCGGCGATCAGGTCGATGGTGCGCTCGGTGGCCTCCGCCTCGACCATCATGATCGCCACATCCCCGGTGTCCAGCACCCGCCCGGCGACGACCATGTCGAACGTCGCGTCCTCGAGCTGGCTGTAGTTCGGGAAGGCGACCCACTGGCCGTCGATGAGCGCGACCCGGGTGCCGCCCACCGGACCGCTGAACGGCAGCCCGGCCAGTTGCGTGGACGCGGACGCCGCGTTGATCGCGACGACGTCGTACAGGTGCTCCGGGTGCAGCGCCATCACGGTGACGACGACCTGCACCTCGTTGCGCAGCCCCTTGACGAATGACGGGCGCAGCGGCCGGTCGATGAGCCGGCAGGTCAGGATCGCGTTCTCGGAGGGGCGGCCCTCACGGCGGAAGAACGAGCCCGGGATGCGCCCGGCCGCGTACATGCGCTCCTCGACGTCGACGGTCAGCGGGAAGAAGTCGAAGCCCTCCCGCGGGTGCTTGCCGGCCGTCGTCGCCGACAGCAGCATCGACTCGTCGTCGAGGTAGGCGACGACAGAGCCGGCCGCCTGCCTGGCCAGCCGCCCCGTCTCGAAGCGGATGGTGTGGGTGCCGAACCTGCCGTTGTCGATGGTGGCAACGGTTTCGTGCACGGTGGACTGCGTGTCTGTCTGGGTCACGCGAAGTACCCCTCTCGTCGGTGCCGGCGACGTGCCAGAGCGACGGGAGGAGTCGGCGCCCGCGGTGCGGGATCGACGTCAGGGGCTCCGGTCTTCGATCGAAGCGCACGCACCGCGTCTGTCGCGTTTGGTGCGGTCGCCACTACCGAGGACCGGCGTCGCTACGCGCTCGCCTCGTCGCCTCGACGCGCTGGACGCGTCCGGCTGGTGTTCGGTTGTGTTGCGGCCGGTCGTGTTGCGGCCGGTTGGGTGGTGCGTCCGGCCGGGTATGGCGGCCGGGTGGTGGAACCTGCCCCGCGGGCGGGCCGTTGCCGCCGCGCGCGGGCGCTAGCGGCGCAGGCCCAGGCGTTCGATGATCGACCGGTACCGGCTGATGTCGGTCTTGGCCAGGTAGTTGAGCAGCCGGCGGCGCTGCCCGACCAGCAGCAGCAGCCCACGGCGGCTGTGGTGGTCGTGCTGGTGCACCTTCAGGTGCTCGGTCAGGTCGCTGATCCGCCTGGACAGCAACGCGACCTGCACCTCGGGGGATCCGGTGTCTGCGTCCTTGGCGCCGTACTCGGCGATGATCTGCTTCTTGACGTCGGCGGCCAGTGGCACGTCGGCTCCTTCTCCTCGTTCGCGCAGGGGCGTCCGCCGGTCTTCGTCACGGCGGATGTGGGAACGCACGCTGCAGCGGGCCCGGTCACTCGGGCCGCGTCCAGGCTACCAGCGCAGGGGGGCACCCGGCCAAACCGGGTCGCTCAGGCCATCAGTTCCCGGGTCCGGCGCACGTCGTCGCGCATCTGGGCGACCAGGTCCGGGACGTCGGCGAAGCGCTCCATACCGCGCAGTCGCCGCACGAACTCCACGCCGAGCGCCTGACCGTACAGGTCGCCGTCGAAGTCCAGGACGTACGCCTCGACGCGGCGCTGGCGGGTCTGGAAGGTCGGGTTGGTCCCCACCGAGATCGCCGCGAGCCCCAGCGGCGCCCCGGGGCGGGTCCGCCCCCATTCGTCCAATCGCCAGGCACGGCCGGCGTACACCCCGTCCGCGGGTACGGCGGTCCACTGGTCGGTACGCAGGTTCGCGGTCGGGAAGCCGAGGTCGCGGCCCCGCTGGTCGCCGCGCTCCACGACGCCGTCGACGCGGTGCGGGCGCCCGAGCGCGGCGGCCGCGGCACGCATCTCGCCGGCCTGGACGCAGGTGCGCACGTAGGTCGCCGACAGCCGGGTCTCGCCCTCGGTGAGCAGCGGCATGCCGTGCGCGGTGAAGCCGAAGCGGGCACCGAGTTCCTCCAGCAGCGCCACGTTCCCCGCCGCCCGGTGGCCGAAGCGGAAGTTGGCGCCGACGACGACGTCCACGGCGTGCAGCCGCTCCACCAGCGCTGTGTGGACGAAGCGGTCCGGGGGCATCTGGGAGAACTCGAGGGTGAACGGGAGCGCGCAGAACACGTCCACGCCCAGTTCGGCGACCAGTTCGGCGCGCCGCACGATGGTGGTGAGCTGCGGCGGGTGCGAACCCGGCCGCACCACCTCGGACGGGTGGGGCACGAAGGTGATCAGCACGCTGGGCACGCCGTGCTGCCGTGCGAGGTCGACGGCCTTGCCGATGATCGACGCGTGGCCGCGGTGGACGCCGTCGAACACGCCGATGGTCACGACGCTGTTGCCCCAGTCCGTCGGCACGTCCTCGAGCCCCTGCCATCGCTGCACGATCAGCGAGCCTACTGCCCGTACCCGTCGGCAGATCGGCGCCGGCGCGCGGTGCGCGGCCCGGGCGCTGGGCGCCCGGCTCAGCCGGCGGCGGCGAAGACCAGGACCGGTCGGGCGGCGCCGTCACCCTCACGCAGCAGCGCGACGACCGTGCCGTCCGGCGCGAAGGCGCCGTAGGTGCCGGCGATGCCGGCGGGGTCGAGCGCCTTGCCGTAGGACAGGGCACGCGCCTGGTCGCCGGAGACCTCACGCGCCGCGAAGGCCGTACGCACGGCATCGGCCAGCGGGAGCGTCACCGGGTCGTCGAGGGCGGCAAAGTCGTCCAGGGTGCGGGCGCCCTCGAGGGCGAAGGGTCCGACCCGGGTCCGGCGCAGCGCGGTGAGGTGTCCACCGGCCCCCAGCGCGGCGCCGACGTCGCGGGCCAGCGCCCGCACGTACGTCCCGGACGAGCACTCGACGGCGACGTCGACGTCGAGCAGGTCCGGCGACGGGCGCCGGAACGCGCGCGCCTCGAACCGGGCCACGGTCACCGGCCGGGCCGCCAGTGCCACCCGCTCCCCGTTCCGCACCCGCGCGTACGCCCGCCGGCCGTCCACCTTGATCGCCGAGACCGACGAGGGCACCTGCATCACCTCGCCGGTGAGCGCCGTCATCGCCGCGCGCACGGCATCCTCGTCCACGCCGCGGGCGGAACGCGCCGAGATCACCTCGCCGTCCGCGTCGTCCGTCGCCGTCGCCTGGCCGAGGCGCATCGTCGCCGTGTACGCCTTGTCGGTGAGCACGAGGTGGTGCAACAGCCGCGTGGCCCTCCCGACGCCGACGACCAGCACCCCGGTCGCCATCGGGTCGAGCGTCCCGGCGTGACCGACCCGCCGGGTCCGCGCGAGCCGCCGCAGCCGGCCGACCACGTCGTGCGAGGTCCAGCCCGCGGGCTTGTCGACGATCACCAGTCCGTCAGACACCGACCACCACCCAGCGGGTTCCGCGGGCCCGCGCCAGCATGCCCGCCAGCCGGACCAGGATGAACGCGGTCAGCCCGGCCCAGACGCCGCCGATCCCCCAGTGCCAGTGCAGCGCCGCGACGTTGAGGGGGGCGAAGACGAGCACCGCCGCGATCACGGTCAGGGTGCGCAGGAAGGCCACGTCGCCGGCGCCGATGAGCACCCCGTCGAGGGCGAAGACGACGCCCGCCGCGGGCAGCATCGCGACGAACCACGGCCACAGCAGGTGGGCCTGGTGCAGTACCGCCGGCGAGGTCGTGAACGCCCGCGGGACCAGCCACCAGCCCGCGCCGTAGAGCCCCGCGAATGCCGCGCCGAACCAACCGCCCCAGCGTGCGACCTGCCAGGCGACGCGCCGGGCGCCGTCGGCGTCGGAACCACCGAGGGCGGCCCCGACCAGCGACTGCGCCGCGATCGCCACCGAATCGAGCAGCAGCGCGGTGAACTCCCACAACTGCAGTCCGATCTGGTGGGCGGCGATCTGCGCGGACCCCATGCGGGCCGCCACGGCGGCGGCGGACAGGAAGGCGACCTGGAACGCGGCCGCCCGCACGATCAGGTCCCGTCCCATCACCAGTTGCGCGCGCATGATCGCGCCGTCGGCGCGCAGCGAGCCCGCCGCGCGACGCAGTGCGCGCAGGAACAGCACGCCGCCCACCACCTGCGCGACCACGTTGGCGATCGCCGAGCCCTCCAGCCCCAGCCCGCCCGGGTACACCAGCAGCGGCGACGCGACCGCGGACAGCGCGTTGGCCGCGAGCACGATGCGGACCGGATCGCGGGTCTTCTGCACGCCGCGCATCCAGCCGTTGCCCGCCAGCACGAGCAGGACGCCGGGCATTCCCAGGACCGCGATCCGGAACCACGACTCGGCGGCGTGCGAGACCGCTCCGCCGCCGCCGAGCAGGTCGGTCAGCGGCCCGGCCAGCGCCTCGCCCGCGGCGACGACGGCGACACCGATGCCCAGCGCGAGCCAGGAGGCCTGCACGCCCTCCCCGATCGCGACGTCCTCGCGGCCGGCGCCGAACCAGCGCGCGGCCCGCGCGGTGGTGCCGTACTCGACGAAGGTGCCCACGATGGTCAGCAGCGCCATCAGCGCCGCCCCGATGCCCAGCGCACCCAGCGGCACCGCGCCCAGGTGGCCGACGACGGCGGTGTCGACCAGCAGGTACAGCGGTTCGGCCGCGAGCACGACGAACGCCGACGCGGCGAGCGCGATCAGCCGTCTCGTCGCCGCGTCCGGCCCGGTCCCGCTCAGTCGGCCCGCGCCTCGTCGTCGGCGTCCGCCTCGCGCGGCTTGCGGTACGGGTCGGGGTCGCCGGCCGGCCGGGCTCCCCGACGCGCCTCCTCGACGCGGCGGTCCGCCTGCGCGGCCACCGCCAGCAACTCCTCGATGTGCGCCGCGCCCTCGGGAACGGCGTCGAGGACGAAGGCGAGGGTGGGCGTGAACCGCACCCCGGTCTGACGCCCGACCTCGCTGCGCAGCACACCCTTCGCCGATTCGAGTGCGGCGGCCGACGCGACGCGCTGGTCGTCGTCACCCAGGACGGTGTAGAAGACGGTCGCGTCGTGCAGGTCGCCGGTGACCCGCACGTCGGTGATCGTCACCATGCCCAGGCGAGGGTCCTTGATCTGCATCTCGATGGTGCTCGCGACGATCTGCCGGATGCGACCCGACAGCCGGCGCGCACGTCCGGGATCTGCCATCACTCAATCCTCCAGATCGTCGTCGTCCAGTACCCGCCGGCGCACGGCGAGCAGTTCGATCTCGGGGCAGCCTGCGACGAACCGTTCGCATTCGTCCAGCACGGAGACGACGTGCGCGTGATCGCCCGCCACGAGCGCCACCGAGACCTCCGAGCGCCGATACAGATCGTTGTCACCTGTCTCAGCCGCTGACACCGCGAACCTTCGTCGAAGGTCGGCGAGCAACGGCCGCATCACGGCCCGCTTGCCCTTCAAGGAGTGCACATCGCCGAGCAAGAGGTCACAGCGCAAGGTCCCCACAACCACCACCCCACCTCCGATCGAGAACCGCGAGCCGGCGGAGGAAAGGGTGTGCCCTTCGACCGCGTGAAAGAAGCTCTGCAGCGGGCGAAGGGCGCACCCTTTCCGGAGCGAACCCTAGGCGCGCGGCTTCTCGCGGAGCTCGAAGGTCTCGATCGTGTCACCGATCTTGATGTCGTTGTACGAGCCCAGCCCGATACCGCACTCGTACCCGTCGCGCACCTCGGTGGCGTCCTCCTTGAACCGCTTGAGCGAGTCGATGGTCAGGTTGTCCGCCACCACCGCGCCGTCGCGGATCAGCCGTGCCTTGCTGTTGCGACGGATCGTCCCGGACCGCACCAGCGACCCGGCGACGTTGCCGACGCGCGGCACACGGAACACCTCGCGCACCTCGGCCGTGCCCAGCTGGACCTCCTCGAACTCCGGCTTGAGCATCCCCTTGAGCGCGGCCTCGATCTCGTCGATCGCCTGGTAGATCACCGAGTAGTACCGGATGTCGACGCCCTCGCGGTCGGCCGCCTCGCGCGCCTTGCCCTCGGGACGCACGTTGAAGCCGATCACGACCGCGTCGGAGGCGATGGCCAGGTTGATGTCGTTCTCGGTGATCGCACCGACCCCGCGGCCGATCACGCGCAGCGACACGTCCTCGTCGCCCACGTCGATCTTGACCAACGCGTCCTCGAGAGCCTCGACCGAACCGGACACGTCGCCCTTGATGATGAGGTTCAACTGCTGTACCTCACCGGCCGCGAGCGCCTTGTCCAGGTCGTCGAGGGAGATCCGCCGGCGGGTGGAGGCCAGTTGCGCGTTGCGCTCCCGCGCGGCCCGCCTGTCGGCGATCTGGCGAGCGATGCGGTCCTCCTCGACGACGAGGAAGGAATCGCCCGCACCGGGCACCGACGTGAGGCCGAGGACCTGGACCGGGCGGGACGGCTCCGCGATGTCGACCGGGTCGCCGTTCTCGTCGAGCATCGCCCGCACGCGCCCGAAGGCGTCCCCGGCGACGACCGAGTCCCCGACGTGCAGCGTGCCGCGCTGTACCAGCAAGCTCGCGACGGGGCCGCGCCCGCGGTCCAGCCGCGCCTCGATGACGATTCCCTGCGCGTCCTGGTCCGGGTTGGCCCGCAGGTCCAGGGCCGCGTCGGCGGTGAGCAGGACACCCTCGAGCAGCCCGTCGATGTTGATGTCGTTGCGTGCGGAGACGTCGACGAAGAGGGTGTCGCCGCCGTACTCCTCGGCCACCAGCCCGTACTCGGTGAGCTGCTGGCGCACCTTCGCCGGGTTGGCGTCCTCCTTGTCGATCTTGTTCACCGCGACGACGATCGGGACGTCCGCCGCCTGCGCGTGGTTGAGCGCCTCGATGGTCTGCGGCATGACGCCGTCGTCCGCGGCGACCACCAGCACGACGATGTCCGTCGTCGCCGCCCCGCGAGCGCGCATGGCGGTGAACGCCTCGTGGCCCGGGGTGTCGATGAAGGTGATCGCGCGCTCGGTGCCGTCGTGCTCGACCCGCACCTGGTACGCGCCGATGTGCTGGGTGATCCCGCCGGCCTCGCCGGCCTGCACGTTCGTCTTGCGGATGGCATCGAGCAGCCGGGTCTTGCCGTGGTCGACGTGCCCCATCACCGTCACGACCGGCGGCCGGGCGACGAGGTTCTCCTCCTCGCCCTCGTCCTCACCGAAGGTGAGGTCGAAGGACTCGAGCAGTTCGCGGTCCTCGTCCTCGGGACTGACCACCTGCACCTGGTAGTTCAGTTCGGCGCCGAGCAGTTGCAGCGTGTCCTCGTTGACCGACTGGGTCGCCGTCACCATC
>SCQZ01000104.1 GCA_004299665.1 Jatrophihabitans sp. | reverse complement strand
TACCTGTTCGCCGGCACCGTTGCGAGCAACCTGCGCTACGGCGATCCTCAGGCCGACGACGAGCGGCTGTGGCAGGCGCTCGAGACGGCGCAGGCACGCGACTTCGTCGAGGCGATGCCGGAGGGGCTGGCGGCACCGATCGCGCAGGGGGGCACCAACGTGTCGGGCGGCCAGCGCCAGCGCCTGGCGATCGCGCGCGCCCTGGTGCGCCGGCCGGAGATCTTCCTGTTCGACGACGCGTTCTCCGCGCTCGACCTCGGAACCGACGTCCGCCTGCGCGCCGCACTGCGCCCCCTCACCCGCGACGCCGCGGTGATCGTCGTCGCGCAACGGGTGTCGACCATCGTGGACGCCGACCCGATCGTGGTGCTCGAGGACGGCACCGTCGCCGGCATCGGGACGCACGAGCAACTGCTGGCGACCTGCCCGACCTACGAGGAGATCGTGACCTCCCAACTCGCCGCCGAGGACGCGGCATGAGGACACCCCGCGAAACTGCTGCGCACTTTCGCGGGGGCCCCGCGTGAGGGCACCCCACGCAACTGCTGCGCACTTTCGCGGGGGCCCCGTATGAGGGCACCCCGGGCCACCGGCCCCGGGCCGGCCGCTACCGTGCCCAGGCGCATCCAGGGCATCGAGGCGCGCCGCGGCGGCGGCCCGCCGTGGATGGCGGCCGGGATGCCCGCGGAGCGGTCGATGGACTTCGGGCCGTCGGCGCGGCGGCTGCTCGGTCGGCTGCGGCCGTACCGCCCGCGGGTACTCGTCGTGCTGGCGCTGGCCGTGGGCAGCGTGGCGCTGGCGGTCACCGGGCCGAAGGTCCTCGGCCACGCCACGGACGTGATCTTCACCGGGTTCATCGGCGCGCGCCTGCCCGCGAACATCACGCTGGGTCAGGCCATCGGCGCGGCCCGGGCGCGCGGCGACACCAACGTCGCCGACCTGCTCGCGACCGCGCACCCCACCCCCGGTGTCGGCATCGACTTCGGCCGGCTCGCCGCCGTCCTGCTGCTCGCCGCGGGCGTGTACGTCGGCGCGAGCCTGCTGTCCTGGGCGCAGGGCTGGCTGCTCAACGACGTCGTCCAGGGGGCGGTACGCGACCTGCGCTCCGACGTCGAGGACAAGATCCATCGCCTGCCGCTACCGTACTTCGACCGTCAGCCGCGCGGTGAACTGCTCAGCAGGGTCACGAACGACATCGACAACATCCAGACGAGCCTGCAGCAGACGCTCAGCCAGTTGCTGAACTCGCTGCTCACGGTCGTCGGGGTCGTGGCCATGATGTTCGTCATCTCACCGGTGCTGGCGGTGATCGCCCTGGTGACCATCCCGGTGTCGATGGTCGTGACGAAGGCGATCGCGAGGCGCTCGCAGGGCAGGTTCGTCGCCCAGTGGAAGAACACCGGCCAGCTCAACGCGCAGATCGAGGAGGCCTTCACCGGGCACGAGCTGGTGAAGGTGTTCGGGCGGCACCGGGAGGTGCAGGCGGACTTCGACCGCAAGAACGGCGAACTGTTCGAGGCGAGCTTCGGGGCCCAGTTCATCAGCGGCCTGATCATGCCGGCGATGATGTTCATCGGGAACCTGAACTACGTCGTGATCGCGGTCGTGGGCGGGCTGCGGGTCGCCTCCGGCGCGATGACGCTGGGGGACGTGCAGGCCTTCATCCAGTACTCCCGCCAGTTCACCCAGCCGCTGACCCAGGTCGCGTCGATGGCCAACCTGCTGCAGTCCGGCGTCGCCTCGGCAGAGCGCGTCTTCGACCTGCTCGACGCCGAGGAGCAGTCGCCGGACCCGGTTGCCGAACGGAACGGCCAGGACCCGCCCCCGCCGCGCGCCGGACGATCGGGTCGGGTCGCGTTCGAGCACGTCAGCTTCAGCTACAGCCCCGACACCGACCTCATCGAGGACCTGTCCCTGGTGGCCGAGCCCGGCCAGATGGTCGCGATCGTGGGGCCCACGGGTGCCGGCAAGACCACGCTCGTCAACCTGATCATGCGCTTCTACGAGCTCGACGCGGGGCGCATCACGCTCGACGGTGTCGACATCACGACGCTGCGCCGTGACGAGTTGCGCGGCGCCATCGGCATGGTGCTGCAGGACACCTGGCTGTTCGGCGGGACGATCCGGGAGAACATCGCGTACGGCTGGCCGGGCGGGGGCACCGCTGCCGACGACGGCGCAGCCGGCGGGGGAGCCACCGAGGCGCAGATCCGCGCGGCGGCCGCCGCCGCGTTCGTCGACCGGTTCGTGCAGGCGCTGCCCGAGGGCTACGACACGGTCCTGGACGAGGAGTCCAGCAACCTGTCCGCCGGGCAGAAACAGCTGATCACCATCGCGCGGGCGTTCCTGGCCGATCCGTCGCTGTTGATCCTGGACGAGGCCACCAGTTCCGTGGACACCCGCACCGAGGTGCAGGTGCAGCACGCCATGGCCGAACTGCGCCGCTCCCGCACCAGCTTCGTGATCGCGCACCGGCTGTCCACCATCCGCGACGCGGACATGATCCTGGTCATGGAGCACGGCCGGATCGTCGAACAGGGGACCTCCGAGCAGTTGCTCGCGGCGCGCGGGGCGTTCTGGCGGCTCTACAACGCCCAGTTCGTGCAGGCGCCCGACGAGGCGGCCGAAGGCGTGCCGGCGGCCGCGATCACGTGAACTGCTCGCCGTCCCGGGTGCCCTCGACGTCGATCACGCGCGGCTCCGGCAGTTCGAGCGGGCCCTCGTCCCGGTCCGGCTGCGCGGCCGACCCGGGCAGCGAGATGTCCGGGATGTTGCCGTCGGCGAGCGCGAGTTGCCACAGGTAGTCGTTGTAGGCGCCGTGGTAGTCGTCGATCGCGCGGGCGGGCGCCGTCGCGCTCGTGACCGGCCGCAGGCCCGGGCCGGTACCCGCGCCCTTGCCCAGCCGCACCGGCGGCCGCACGGCCGGCGAGGCGTCGAACGCCGGCGTGTCGCGGCCGAGCGAGCGCCCGTAGCGGTCCGCCAGCCGCGCCGCGCGCTGCCACTGTGCCGCGGTCGGCGCGCCGGCGCGCACCGCCAGGCTCCCGGCGGCGACGCGCAACGCGAGCTCGGACGAGGGTCCGGAACCGCTCGCGTCCTCGGAGCCGCCGGGCAGGGCAAGTAGTTCGTCCGCCCCGATGGCGTCGAACTGCTCCGCATCCGGGTCGATCCCCAGGAACCTGCGACGCGCCTCGCGCACCTCGTGCGCGCACACCGCGAACGGCGCGGCCAGGGCGAGCCCCGCGAAGATGTACCACTGCACGATGTAGGCAAGGTGTTGCCACTCGGCGGCGCCGCCCGCGGGGTTGGACAGATCCGGCGGCGGCAGCGACTGCAGGCCCGAACCGCCCGGACTGCCGGGATCGAGAACGAGGTACCCGTCATAGACCGGCACGCGCAGCCGGGTGGCCTGCGCCGCCGGATCGACGGTGTCGATCATGTGCTGCGGCAGGACGGCGGCATGGTCGGGCGAGGTGGACGCGGTCTGCATCCTCCCCACGACCCGCACCGTGCCGGTCGGGGGTGCCGCGACGCCGGCCGGAGGCCCGCCGTCGTTCGCCGGTGCGACGAACCCGCGGGCGACCAGCAGGACGCCCCCGGCCGTCCGCAGCGGTGTCACCACCAGGTAGCCGTCGGTGTCGCCCACCGTCTGGTTGCGCAGGTACTGCTGGGCGTGCACCAGGTACGTGCCGCTCGCCGTGACGGTCCGGTACCGGATCTGTTCGGCGTTCGGTGCCGGTGCCGAGCCAGCGAGCGGCACGAGCGCGGGCGTCAGCGGGCGGGCCGGGTCGTGCGCGTTGGCCCGCAGCGCGTCGTTGTCGCGCACCTTCTGGGTGTAGCGCGAAACCTGCCAGGTGCCGGCGGAGGCGCAGAACCCGGCGAGCGCGATCATGAACACCGCGAGCGCCGCGTACCGGCGCTGGCGCAGCACCCAAGCGGCGTTCCGGAGCACCCGTCCAGGGTACGGCCGCGCCCCTGTGCGGACGCCGGGCCGGGATCCGGTCTCACATGCCGGGGAAGGCCGGCGGGGCCGCGGCCCCGCGCCAGCGCACGGCGCGCACGGCGCTTGCCGACAGCGCGGCCTGCGCGTCCCGGCGCACCGCGGTGAGCGGGTGCGCCGCGGGCCGGGACGCCACCGCGTACAGGTACCGCCAGGCCGCCGCGCAACGGTCCTCCAGTAACGGGGCCAGGTCACCGGCCTGCGCGGCGGTGTCGACCGGGTACAGCTGCGGGTAGTCCGCGGCGGGTCCGCCGGGGGTGGAGCCCGCCGCGGCGAGCGCGGAGGAGGTGTCGTCGCGCAGCGCCTCGTGCGCGTCGGAGCACTGCACCGCCAGCGAGAGCTGGGCGGTCCCGCGCAGCCGCGGCCCGAGCAGCGCGTAGCCGAAGGCGGCCTCCTGCTCGGCCGCGAGCGCGGACTGCCACGCCCGGACCACCTCCGTCGGCAG
>SCQZ01000103.1 GCA_004299665.1 Jatrophihabitans sp. | reverse complement strand
GAGGTCGTACTGGTCCGACCAGAACCAGTGCGGATCGTCGAAGACCGTGGGGTTGCCGAGCATGTTGTTCGCGGCGGCCGCGGCCTGCTTGTTGGCGTTGTCGAAGTGCTCGACACGGATCAGTTCGTCGAAGAGCGGGTGGTAGTGGTTGGCGATGTCGCCGGCGGCGAAGATGTTCGGCACGCTGGTACGGCAGTACTCGTCGACGAGCACGCCGTTGTCGACGGTGACGCCGGAGCGCTGCGCGACCTCGACGTTCGGCGTGATGCCGACGCCGATGACGACGTGGTCGCCCTCCAGCCGGGCGCCACTGGTCCTGACGATCACCGCGTCGGCGTGCTCGACCACCGACTCGACGGGCTCGCCCAGCCGGACCCGGACACCGTTGCTGCGGTGGATGTCCGCGCAGACGGCCCCGAGTTCGCGGCCGAGGATGCGCTGCAGCGGCGCGTCCAGCGTGTCGACGACCGTCACCTCGGCCCCCTTGCCATGGGCGGTCGCGGCGACCTCGGAGCCGATGAACCCGGCGCCGATCACCACGAGCCGGGTGCCGGGTCCGATCAGGTCCCGTAGCCGGTTGGCGTCCTCGAGCGTGCGCAGGTAGTGCACGCGATCGCCACGCACCCCGGGCAGCTTGCGGGCGGCGCCACCGGTGGCGATGAGCACCTTGTCGGCGTGGACCTGGGTGCCGTCGGCAAGATCCACGGCGAAGTCGGCCGGACGGATCCGAACCGCCCGCACACCCAGGCGCAGCGTGACGTCGTTGGCGGCGCACCACTGCTCGTCCAGCAGGAACAGGTCATCGCCCGGGCCGCCGGCGAGGTACTCCTTGGTCAGGGGGGGTCGCTGGTAGGGCGGGTGCGCCTCGGCCCCGATGATCTCGATCCGCCCGTCGAAGCCGCGCCGGCGCAGCGTCCTGGCCGCGACGGCAGCGGTCTGACCGCCGCCCACGATGGCGAACGCGCTCACCCGGCACCACCGGATCCCGGCGTGGCCGCGGGTTCCATCACCCGGGGCCGTTCCGCGACGTAGACCGTGGTCCCCTCGACACGCACCTCGTAGGACGGCTGGTAACGGTCCTGGGTCGCCTCGTACCCGGTCGCCGGGTCGAACTCCCACTGGTGACCCGGGCAGACGACGCAGCCGTTGAGCATCACGCCCCGGCTGAGCGAGCGCTGCTTGTGGATGCAGGTGTCGGCGAGGGCGAAGACCTTCTGGCCGACGAGGAACAACGCGACCGGAACGCCGCCGACGTCGACCTGCATCTTCTTGCGGCGTGCCAGGGCGGACAGGTCCGCGACGGCGAGCCACTCATCCACTGCATGCTCCTCGGGTCAAGGTGTCGGGCGCCGTAGTCAGCGCCCGTCCTCGGGCCGCCCCGCGCCCCGCCATCGGGCCGGGCCGGGCACGGCGGCGTCAGGCCGCGGCCAGGTCCGGACCGACGTAGGTGTCGTACAGCGCTCGCGTGTACGCGTAACGCATCTCGGCCCCCCACCGCACGAACTGCAGGCAGCGCTGCTGGAGCTCGGGGGTGTCGGCGCACTCCAGCACGATCTGGTACCCGCGCTCGCCGTGGACGACGTCCGAGGTGATGTGCAGGTCGAAGAACTCGATCTCGTCCTCGGAGAAGCCGTACGCCTCGCGCAGCGGGACGATCTGCTTCTTGTAGATGCTGGGTACCTGGGACTCCAGCCCCACGACCATGGCGGCGGTGGCAACCGCGAAGTGCTCGCGCATGGAGGTCGCGTAGCACCAGGCCTGCAGCCCGCGGGTCACGGCGTTGGCGTTGTTGGGGTCCACGACCCGCTCGCGCGTGGTGCCGCACGCCTCCGCGAAACGGATCAGCAGGTCGGTGTGCCGGATGTCCGCGACCTCTTCTTCGTACATGTTCTGCAGCAGGAAGTCCTTGGCCTCGGTGAAGTGGTCCGGCGTGTTGCCGTAGATGTATCCGAGGTAGTCGGCGAACGGCCCGACGTAGTGGTAGTGGTTCTCCGCCCACCGGGCGAAGTGGTGCCGCTGCAGCTTGCCCTCCGCCCACGCGAGGCTGAAGGATGCGTTCTTCGCCTCCCGGCCCTTGATCGCACCCTCGAGCGCGCTGCGGAACTCTTCCTTCGAGAGCAACTCGGTCATGCCTTTCCCTTTCTTCCGATCGAGCCGACGACCCGCGGCCGCCGGGATCCCGGCTCGCCGATGGCCCTCACGCTAGGAAGACGGCAGGCACCGAGCTACGTGCAAGCAGCACACGGGATACGCGATTTCCTTGTGCAGACCGCACGCCCCTGGCCGGGGGCGCGGCCACGCCCGTCCGGTGTCCGGTGGCCGGCGCGCTCTGTACTATGTAGCGGCACGGCAGTGTGTCCGAGTGGCCAAAGGAATCTGACTGTAAATCAGACGGCTCTGCCTTCCCAGGTTCGAATCCTGGCGCTGCCACGGCCCGGCGATGGGCGCTCCCGCCGCACCCCGGCGGGGGCGCCCATCGCCCGTTCCGGTCCGGGCTACCGTCGGCAGGACCGACCACCTCGGAGGTTGACCGTGGCAGACCCGTCGTTCGACGTCGTGAGCAAGATCGACCACCAGGAGGTCGACAACGCGCTCAACCAGGCCGCCAAGGAGGTCGCGCAGCGTTTCGACTTCCGGGGCACGAACGCGTCCATCGTGTGGGCCGGGGAGCTCGGCGTCACGATCAAGGCGGACACCGAGGAGCGGGCGAAGGCGGCGCTGGAGGTCTTCAAGGACAAGCTCGTGAAGCGCCAGATCTCGCTGAAGGCCCTCGACGCGGCCGAACCGAAGTCGTCCGGCAAGCAGTACGTCATCGCGGGCACGCTGCGCCAGGGAATCGACTCGGACCGGGCCAAGAAGATCGCCAAGCTGATCCGCGACGACGGCCCGAAGGGTGTCCAGGCCCAGATCCAGGGCGACCAGCTCCGCGTCTCGGGCAAGAAGAAGGACGACCTGCAGGCGGTCATCGCCCTGCTCAAGAACGCCGACCTGGACGTCCCGCTGCAGTTCACCAACTACCGCTGACGGCTGCGGCCCACACCTCGCTTACCGAAGAAATCTCGGGTCCGAACGCGCCATCTCTTCCAGCCGCGCGATGCGCGCCGCCATGGGCGGGTGCGTCGAGAACAGCGACCGCACCCGGAACGGCTCGGCGATCATCAGGTGCGAGGTGGTCTGCAGCCGCGGTGAGGGCGCCAGCGGCCGGGCCGCCGCCCCCGCCTCCACCTTGCGCAGCGCGGAGGCCAGCCCGAGCGGGTCGTGGGAGAGCGCGGCGCCGGACGCGTCGGCCTGGAACTCCCGCGACCGGCTGATCGCCAACTGGATCAGCATCGCCGCGAGCGGGCCGACGATCAGCATCAGCAGCGCGGCCAGCGGGTTGCGGTCGCGATCACGCGAGCCGCCGCCGAAGAACAGCGCGAACTGCGCGATGTAGGTGATGCACGCGGCCAGCGTCCCGGCTACCGAGGAGATCAGGATGTCGCGGTTGTAGACGTGGCTCAGTTCGTGGCCCAGGACGGCGCGCAGTTCCCGCTCGTCGAGCATGCCCAGGATCCCGGCGGTGCAGCACACCGCGGCGTGGCGCGGCGAGCGCCCGGTGGCGAAGGCGTTCGGCGCACTCGTCGGCGAGACGTACAGCCGCGGCATCGGCTGGCGCGCGGCGGTCGCCAGTTCCCGCACGATCCGGTACATCACCGGTTGCTGCGCCTGCGACACCGGCTGCGCGCGCATCGCGGACAGGGCGAGGCGGTCGGAGTAGACGTAGCTGAACCCGTTCAGGCCCACGGCGATCAGCAGCGCGATCAGCAGCCCGCTGCGCCCCCCGACCGCGCCGCCGATCAGCACGATCAGCGCGCCGAGGACGCCGAACAGCGCGGCGGTCTTCAGCGTGTTGCGCAGTTGCGGCATACCGGGAGAACGGCCGACCCGGGTCGCTTCGTTCCCGGATGGTTGACTGCGGGTATGTCCGCTGTCGACGAACTCCTGCGTGCCAATGCCGAATATGTTGCGACCTTCCCCGGTCCCCGGCCGAAGGAACCGCGCCTGCGGCTGGCCGTCGTCAGTTGCATGGACTCGCGCATCGACATGTTCGCGGCGCTGGGGCTGGGGATCGGGGACGCGCACATCCTGCGCAACGGCGGCGGGCTGATCACCGAGGACGTGCTGCGGTCGCTGGCGATCAGCCAGCGGGCGCTCGGCACCACCGAGGTCGCCATCTTGCACCACACCGACTGCGGCATGACCGGCTTCGACGACACCGCGTTCCGTGCCGAACTCGCGCAGACCGGCCAGACCCCCGGCTGGGACGTGCCCGGCTTCACCGACCCCGCCGACCAGGTGCGCCGGTCCGTGCAGCGGGTGCGCGAGTGCCCGTGGCTGCCCGCGCGCGACGCGGTCCACGGTTTCGTCTTCGACGTGGCCGCCGGGCGGCTGGCCGCGGTCGCCTGACCGAGCGGTACTACGCCTACGCCGCCCAGCGGAACGAGCGCATCAGCGACTCGACCCGGTCGATGATCGCGCCGTCGGCGTCGTCGGCCAGCGCGAAGTCGGCCACGACGGCCAGTTCGCCCTCCGGCGCCGGCATCAGGTAGCGGCGCGACTCCTCGGCGCAGTCCCCGGCCGCCTCGTCGACGATCCGGCGCGCCACGCAGGCACCGAGCGAGCGGCACGGCACCTCGCTGTCCAGCACCCCGACGGTGAGCACCCCGCGGGCCGGGCGGAAGCTGCCGTCGTCGAGGACCACCGTGCTCAGCACCGCCAGCACGGGGGGGCCGTCGACCTCGTCGGACAGCCCGACCTCCTCCGGCGCGACCACGACCCAGTCGCGGCAGTCGAGATGGAAGGCGGGTAGGACGAGTTCGGACACGACTGTCTCCTCGGGCGCTCGCATTCGGGGGGCGGTCGGAACCGCTTCTACCCCCACCAACGCCCTTCCTCACGCGCGGGATCGCCGCGCCGGGAAATTCGCAGCACAAGGCGGACCAAAACGGTCCATTACCGGCACCGCCGGCGGGTGAGGCACGGCACCGACCCAAACCGGCGGCACGATCGTAGAATGGGCGCGTTCGCGGTGCCGGCAGGCCCGGACGCCATGGACCTCACGGACCGGACGGACGCCCCCGGCGGCGCTGCGAGCGCCCACGACACGTCGGAGGCCCGGACCGCGATGACCAAGAACCTGCAGCAGCTCGATCGCGTCGTCATCCGGATCGCGGGTGACTCCGGCGACGGCATGCAGCTGACCGGTGACCGGTTCACGCAGGAGACCGCGCTGTTCGGCAACGACCTGGCGACGTTCCCGAACTTTCCGGCCGAGATCCGCGCCCCGCAGGGGACGCTGGCCGGGGTCAGCAGCTTCCAGTTGCACTTCGCCGACCACGACATCCTGACCCCGGGCGACCGTCCGGACGTCCTGGTCGCCATGAACCCCGCGGCGCTGAAGGCCAACCTGGCCGACCTGCCCAAGGGCGCGACGCTGATCGTCGACACCCACGACTTCACGACCCGCGCGCTGGCGCGGATCGGCTGGGGCAGCAATCCGCTCGAGGACGGCACGCTGGAGGGGTTCCACGTCCACGCCGTCGACCTGACGCAGATGACCCTCGACGCGCTGGAGAACACGGCGCTGTCCCGCAAGGACGCCGGGCGTTCGAAGAACATGTTCGCCCTCGGGCTGCTGTGCTGGATGTACTCGCGCCCGACGGAGGGGACCCTGGCGTTCATCGCCAGGAAGTTCGCCGCGCAGCCGGAGATCGCGGAGGCGAACACGGTCGCCTTCAAGGCCGGCTACCACTTCGGCGAGACGACCGAGGCGTTCGCGGTCTCCTACGAGATCAAGCCGGCCAGGCTGCACGCCGGCACCTACCGCAACATCACCGGCAACACCGCGCTCGCGTACGGGCTGATCGCCGCCTCGCGGCGCAGCGGCCGGCCGCTGTTCCTCGGCGCC
>SCQZ01000102.1 GCA_004299665.1 Jatrophihabitans sp. | reverse complement strand
CCGTGCGAGAGAACGTCGTGGGGTGCCCTCTCATGCGGGGTCCCCGCGGCGTTGTCGAGCGTTCTGTGCGAGAGAACGTCGTGGGGTGCCTCTCATGCGGGGTCCCCGCGGCGTTGTCGAGCGTTCTGTGCGAGAGAACGTCGTGGGGTGCCTTTCATGCGGTCCGCCGGATGCGTTCGGCGGCGCGCAACCGCACGGAGGCGGCGCGGGGGTTGGCGGCGATCTCGGCCGCAGACGCCCGTTCGCCGCCGCGGCCGAGCAGCCGCAACTGCGGCCCGCTGCCGGGCAGGGTCACCGGCAGGCCGGGCGGTGTCGTGTCGGTGGCCAGCGAGGCGAGGCTCTGCTTGACGATGCGGTCCTCGAGCGACTGGTAGGACAGCACGACGATCCGGCCCCCGACCAGCAGCGCCTGCAGGGCGGCGGGCATCGCGGTCCGCAGCGCGTCCAGTTCGCCGTTGACCTCGATGCGCAACGCCTGGAAGGTCCGCTTGGCCGGATGCCCCCCGGCGCGGCGCGCCGCGGCCGGGATCGCCGACCGCACCAGGTCCGCGAGTTGCTCGGTGGAGCGCACGGGCGTGACGGCCCGGGCGCGGCCGATGGCCCGGGCGATGCGCACCGCGAAGTGCTCCTCGCCGTACTCGCGCAGTACCCGGGCGAGGTCGGCGACCGGGTAGCCGTTGACGACCTGCTCGGCCGTCGGCCCGGTCGTCGGGTCCATCCGCATGTCCAGCGGCGCGTCACGGGCGTACGCGAACCCGCGCTCGGGCAGGTCCAGTTGCATCGAGGAGACGCCCAGGTCGAACAGCACGCCGTCCACGCCGGGGATGCCGAGCCCGGCCAGCACGCGGGGCATCTGGTCGTAGACCGCGTGGACGAGGTGCAGCCGGGCGGCGAACGGTGCCAGCCGGTCCCGGCTGCGTTCCAGCGCCAGCGGGTCGCGGTCGAGCCCGACCAGGGTGAGTTGCGGGTGCGCCCGCAACAACGCCTCGCTGTGGCCGCCCAGCCCCACGGTCGCGTCGACGACGACGGCCGGGTGCCCGCCCACGGCGGGGGCGAGCAGCGCCAGCACCCGCTCGAGCAGCACCGGCACGTGGGCGCCCGCCGGCCCTGCGGGCGTGCCCTCGCGCGCGCTCGCGAGGTGCGCGGCGCCGGCGGCGTCCGGATCCATCGTCACGTCCTCATCGGTGCGATCTGCGGTCAGGTGGCGGGGCGGGCGGAGGAGATGGGCGGGAGTTGGTCGTGGACCCTGGTCCCCGCCCGTCTGCCGGGCCGCCTGGCGCCGGGGAAGGTGCGCCAGGATGCCGCGAAGAGGCGAACGGGAGGAGGCCGGACCCCACGACGGGTGCCTGCGTTCAGAAGACCCCGGGCAGCACCTCCCCGGCGATCTCGGCGAACGCCTTGTCGGCGCGCTCGGACCAGACCGCCCACGCCGTCGCGTCCCAGATCTCGACGTGGGTGTTGACGCCGGCAACGACGCAGTCCTTGGCCAGGCCGGCGTACGCGCGCAGCATCGCCGGCACCGTGATGCGGCCCTGCCCGTCCGGGGTCTCCGGCGACGCGCTCGCGTACAGGGTGCGGGAGTACTCCCGCACCCGCGGGTCGGTGAACGGCGCGTCCGACAGCGCGCGGGTGAACTCGGTGAAGCCCACCGACGGGAACACGTACAGGCAGCGCTCCTGCCCCTTGCAGATCACCAGGCCGCCCTCCAGGGCGGGGCGGAACCGGGCCGGGAGGGCGATGCGCCCCTTGTCGTCGAGGCGAGGCGTGTGCGTTCCGAGGAACATCGCACCACCCACCTTCCACTGGTCCCCACTGATCACCACTCTAACCCACTCTGAGCCACTCGGGCACAAATTTCACCCTCGACGCGCGCACGAATCCCCATCCGGGGCGGTCGCCGGGCTCCGGCAGCGGTGCGCGCACGACGGTGGGAGCCGCGGCACAACCGATGGATACTCAGGAGGTGATCGAAGGTACGAACTGCGCCGACGACGGCACCCGGGGCGTGCACGCGCTCGCCGCCGGTCCCCCCGCCGACGTCGCGGCGATCCGCGCCGGCGCCGAGCGGATCGCCGCCAACATCGAGCGCGTGATCGAGGGCAAGGCGTCGGTCGTGCGGCTCGGGATCGCCGTGCTGCTGGCCGAGGGACACCTGCTCATCGAGGACGTACCGGGCGTCGGCAAGACCACGTTCGCCAAGGCGCTCGCGCGCTCGATCGACTGCTCCGTACGCCGCATCCAGTTCACGCCCGACCTGCTGCCCAGCGACGTCACCGGGGTCAGCGTCTACAACGCCGAGGAGCGCGACTTCGAGTTCAAGCCCGGCCCGGTGTTCGCGAACATCGTCGTCGGCGACGAGATCAACCGCGCCTCGCCCAAGACCCAGTCCGCCCTGCTGGAATGCATGGAGGAGCGACAGGTCACCGTCGACGGCACGACCTACCCGCTCGAGGCGCCGTTCCTGGTGCTCGCCACCCAGAACCCGATCGACATGGAGGGCACCTACCCGCTGCCGGAGGCACAGCGCGACCGGTTCACGGCGCGGATCTCGATGGGCTATCCCGATCGCCGCTCCGAGATCGCCATGCTCGACGAGCACGCGGCCGTCGATCCGCTCGTCTCGCTCACGCCGGTGTCGGACGCGACCGAGGTACGCCGCCTCATCGCCGGCGTGCGCGCCGTGCACGTCGCGGACGCGATCAAGGGATACGCCGTCGACCTGGCCGAGTCGACGCGCCGTTCCTCGGACGTGCGCCTCGGCGCCTCGCCGCGCGCCGCGCTGCACCTGGTGCGTGCGGCCAAGGCATGGGCCGCGCTGGACGGGCGCGACTACGTGGTCCCCGACGACCTGCAGTTCCTGCTGGAACCGGTGCTGGCGCACCGGCTGCTGCTCACCGCGGACGCGCACATCGCCGGGCGCAGCGCGCGGGAGGTCCT
>SCQZ01000101.1 GCA_004299665.1 Jatrophihabitans sp. | reverse complement strand
CCCGACCGCCAGCAGCCGCGGGTCGTGCGCCAGCCGCGAGAGCACCTGCCCCGACGGCACCTGCACGCCGATCGCGACGACCTCCACCGTGTACCGGCCGACGGCAGCGACGGAAGTGGCCACCCGGTACCCGGAGCGCGAACCGGCCGGCACGGCCGGGAGCACGCTGCGCACGGAGCTGATCACCACCACGAACCGCGCCGTGCCGCTGCGGGCGTCCAGGCGCCGGTACTGCAGCGAGTCGGCGGTGAGCTCGATCCCAGAGGACACGTAGGTCTGGCTGGAGACGAGCACGGCACCGACGTCCTCGTCGAGCGCGCTCGCCACGGCCGCGCGCACCGTCTGCTCGGACGTGCAGGGCGACACCGGGCTGCAGAACGGGTCGGACACCGGCGACGGGACCAGGGTGTCGGGCAGCGACGGAGGTGGCAGCGAGTCCCGGGAGGGGCTCCCACCGGCGGTGAGGCGCACGGTGATCAGCACCGCGACCGCGATCCCCGCGAGCACCAACGCGGCGACGCGCAGGCGGCGGTGCGGGGCGCGCGGCGTCAGCAACTCCTCGTCCCGCGCAGCGCTCACCCGCTCATCGTCGCGCACGGACGCGGCGCCCGCAGCCGCCGTGCGCGTGTCAGACCGCGACGAGGCTCGGGTCGGCGCCGAGACTCTCCAGCGCCACCTGCGACGGGACGTCTGCCGTGGGCCCGACTGCGGTGAGCGACACCGCGTAGTTACCGTTCTGCACGAAGGCGTGCACCGCCGTCGCACCCGCGCCTGCGTTGATGGGATCCAGGTCGCTAGCGGACGGGCCGACCGCCGTGGTGATCTCGATGATCAGGTGCGTCCCGGATCCGTTGTCGGCCTCGACGTGCCGCTCCTGCAGCGGGGGCGCCTGGCCGGGCCCGGCCGGGCCGTAGACGCTCGACAGGCTCGACACCGTCATGTCCAGATGCGCGCCGATCGCGGCCGCGACCGCCGCGCTCGCACGCGCATCGCCCGCCCCGCGCAACGCCGTCCACGTCCGGCCGGAGCCGGGGACCGGTTCCGTGGACGCGCCGGGAGGCGGTTCGACGATCCGGTCCGTACCGTTCGGCAGCGCGACGACCGAAGGCACCGTGAAGACCCCGCAGTCGGCCAGCAGGTCGCCGGCCAGGCACGCCCGCGCCGCCGCCGACGCCGTCCACGCCGGTGCCGACGCCGAAGCCACGGAACCGTACGCGGCACCGACCGCCGGTACACCGCTCCCACCGCCGTGGACGAGCCGCGTGCCCACCAGCACCAGCAGCGCCGCCGCGACCAGCCCGCCGACCACCAGGTGCGGCGACCGGCCGCGCGGCGACGGGGCGCCGTCCTCCCCGCGGGCGCGGGCTGCCTCACCCGGCGGCTGCGGGTCGTCCAGGAACTCGACCCAGTCCTGCTCGGGCGGTTCGCTCACCCCGCCAGTATCTCGCCCCGCACCGCCCGCAGCGCGATGTCGCCGCGGAACCGGCCACCGGGCAGGTCCACGCCGGCGAGCACGGCATACGCCGCCGCGCGCGCGGCGGCCAGCGAGTCACCGGTCGCCGTCGCGCACAGCACCCGGCCTCCCGCCGAGACGATCGCACCGTCGTCGCGTCGCCGCGTGCCGGCGTGCAGGATGCCCGCGGCCTCCGCTCCGGTGATCACCTCGCCGGCGCGCGGGGTCCCCGGGTACCCGGCGGCGGCGAGCACGACGGTCACCGCCGACCCGTCCCGCCATCGCAGCGGCGGCTGCTCGGCGAGCCGGCCGGTCGCACTCGCCTGCAACAGAGCGCCCAGCGGTGTCTCGAGCAGCGCCAGCACCACCTGGGTCTCCGGATCGCCGAAACGTGCGTTGAACTCCACGACCCGGGGGCCGTGCGAGGTGATCGCCAGCCCGATGTACAGCAACCCCGCGAACGGCGTGCCGCGGCGGGCCATCTCGGCGACGGTCGGGTCGGCGACGGTCCGCACGACCTCGCCGACGAAGCCGTCCGGCAGCCAGGGCAGCGGCGCGTAGGCACCCATGCCCCCGGTGTTCGGGCCGGTGTCGCCGTCGCCGATCCGCTTGAAGTCCTGCGCGGGCAGCAGCGGCACCACGGCCGTGCCGTCGGTCAGGCAGAACAGCGACACCTCCGGCCCGTCGAGGTACTCCTCGACGACGACGCGGCCGCACGCCGCCGCGTGGGCGAGTGCCTCCTGCCGGGAGGGCGTGACGACGACGCCCTTGCCGGCGGCCAGGCCGTCGTCCTTGACGACGTACGGCGCACCGAACTCCTCGAGTGCCGCCGCGACCTGCTCCGGTTCCTCGCACACACGCGCGCGCGCCGTCGGAACCCCGGCCGCGGCCATGACCTGCTTCGCGAACGCCTTGCTGCCCTCGAGTTGCGCGGCCGCACGGGACGGCCCGAAGCAGTCGATCCCCGCCGCCCGAACCGCGTCCGCGACACCTGCGACCAGCGGGGCCTCGGGCCCGATCACGACGAGATCGGTGCCGAGCCGGGCCGCCAGCGCGCAGACCGCGTCGGCGTCGCAGGGGTCGAGGCCGTGCTGCTCGGCGACCGCCGCCGTCCCCGCGTTCCCCGGCGCGCAGGCCAGGGCCGTCACCGCCGGGTCGGCGGCCAGCGCCAGGCACAGCGCATGCTCGCGGGCGCCGGAGCCGAGGACGAGGACACGCACGAACGGCGAGCCTACCGGCGCCTGCGCCCCGCCCCCACCACCCGCGAGTTGTCCGCGCTTCGCCACGCTCGGCGGTGGCGAAG
>SCQZ01000014.1 GCA_004299665.1 Jatrophihabitans sp. | reverse complement strand
CGGACCGCACGAGGTCCGCAATCCCGCGACCGAGGCCGTCGAGGCGACGGTGGTCCTGGCCTCGGTGGCGGACACCGACGCGGCGATCGCCGCCGCCCAGCGGGCGTTCGCGTCCTGGCGCGCGGTCTCCCCGGCCGACCGGGGCCGGCTGCTGCGCCGGTTCGCAGGCCTCGTGCAGGACGCGAACGAGGAACTCGCCCGGCTCGAGGTGCGCAACGCCGGGCACACCATTGGCAACGCCCGCTGGGAGGCGGGCAACGTCGCGGACGTGCTCACCTACTACGCGGCCGCCCCCGAGCGCCTGATCGGCAGGCAGATCCCGGTCGCGGGGGGCCTGGACGTCACCTTCCACGAACCGCTCGGCGTGGTCGGCGTGATCGTCCCGTGGAACTTCCCGATGCCGATCGCGGGCTGGGGGTTCGCACCCGCGCTCGCGGCGGGCAACTGCGTGGTGCTCAAGCCCGCCGAACTCACGCCGCTGACGGCGATGCGCCTCGGCGAACTCGCGCTCGAGGCGGGCATCCCCGAGGGCGTGTTCACGGTGCTCCCCGGCAAGGGCAGCGTCGTCGGGGATCGCTTCGTCTCCCACCCGGCCGTCCGCAAGATCTGCTTCACCGGCTCCACGGCCGTCGGGCAGCAGATCATGCGCGGCGCCGCCGCGGGCATCAAGCGCATCACGCTGGAACTGGGCGGCAAGAGCGCGAACATCGTCTTCGCCGACTCCGACCTCGAACGCGCCGCCGCCACCGCCCCCTACGGCGTGTTCGACAACGCCGGGCAGGACTGCTGCGCCCGCAGCCGGATCCTGGTCGAGCAGCGGGCGTACGACCGGTTCCTGTCGTTGCTCGAGCCGGCGGTGAAGGGGGTCAGGGTCTGCGACCCCGGCGACCCCGCCGCCGAGATGGGGCCCCTGATCTCGGACCGGCAGCGGCGGACCGTGACCTCCTACGTCGAGGGTGACGCCGTCGATGTGGCCTTCCGGGGCAGTGCGCCCGACGGGCCCGGGTACTGGTACCCCCCGACCGTCGTGCTGCCGGCGTCGACCGCGGACCGGGTGTGGCGCGAGGAGGTCTTCGGCCCGGTGGTCGCCGTCTTGCCGTTCCGCGACGAGGACGAGGCGATCGCGATGGCCAACGACACCGAGTACGGACTGTCCGGCTCGATCTGGACGCGGGACCTGGGGCGCGCCCTGCGGGTCAGTCGCGCGGTCGAGTCCGGGAACCTGAGCGTCAACTCGCACTCGTCGGTGCGGTACAGCACGCCGTTCGGCGGGTTCAAGCAGTCCGGCGTGGGCCGCGAACTCGGCCCGGACGCGCTGCTGCCGTTCACCGACACCAAGAACGTGTTCTTCGCCAACGACTGAGGTCCAGGAGGTTCTCCGATGGGTTCACGGCTCGCCGGCAGGGTGGCCGTCGTCACCGGTGGCTGCAGCGGCATCGGGCTGGCGACCGTGCGCCGCTTCGCCGAGGAGGGGGCCCGGGTCGTCATCGGCGACCTCGACGTGGCCGGGGGCGAGCGGATCGCCAAGGAGGTGGACGGGACGTTCGTCGCCGCCGACGTCACCGACTCCGCCGCGGTCGACGCGCTGTTCGCCACCGCCAAGAACACCTACGGCAGCGTGGACGTCGCCTTCAACAACGCCGGCATCTCCCCGCCGGAGGACGATTCGATCCTCGACACCGGCATCGAGGCCTGGCAGCGCGTGCAGCAGGTCAACCTGACGTCGGTCTACCTGTGCTGCAAGGCGGCGCTGCCGTACATGCTCGACCAGCGGCGCGGTTCGATCATCAACACGGCCTCCTTCGTGGCGGTGATGGGGGCGGCCACGTCGCAGATCTCCTACACCGCCTCGAAGGGCGGCGTGCTGGCGATGTCGCGCGAACTCGGCGTCCAGTTCGCCCGCAACGGGGTGCGGGTCAACGCCCTGTGCCCCGGGCCGGTGAACACCCCGTTGCTGCAGGAACTGTTCGCGAAGGATCCCGAGCGTGCCGCGCGCCGGCTCGTGCACATCCCGGTCGGCCGCTTCGCCGAGCCCGAGGAGATCGCGAACGCGGTGCTGTTCCTGGCCTCGGACGAGTCCAGCTTCGTCACCGCCGCCACGTTCCTCGTCGACGGGGGGATCTCCGGCGCCTACGTCACGCCGCTGTAGTGGCGCGCCCGGTCATCGGGCTCACCTGCTACGTCGAGCCCGCGAGATGGGGGAGCTGGTCCGGCGTGCCCGCCGGGCTGCTGCCCGCTGCGTACCTACACAAGATCGACGAGGCGGGCGGCATCGCGCTGCTGGTGCCACCGCCGGCGAGCGCCGACCCGCAGTGGGCCCGGCGGCTGCTGTCCCGGCTGGACGGGCTCGTGCTCGCCGGCGGCGCCGACGTCGAACCCGCCCGGTACCGGGCCCGACCGCATCCCGCCGTACAGGCGCCGCGGCGGGACCGCGACGGCGCCGAACTGGCGCTGGTCGCGCAGGCGGTCGCGGCCGACCTGCCGGTGCTGGGCATCTGCCGCGGCATGCAGGTACTGGCGGTCGCGGCCGGCGGCACCCTCGAGCAGCACGTCCCGGACCGGGTCGGCTCCGACCGGCACGCGCCCGCACCCGGCGGGTACGGCGAGCACGACGTGCGGGTGGAGCCCGGCTCGCGACTGGGTGCGATCCTCGGCGGGTCGGCCCGCGTGCCGACCTACCACCACCAGGCGGTGGCGCAGCACCCGGGCTACACGGCCGTCGCGTGGGACGTCGTGGACGGCACGCTCGAGGCCATGGAGGCCCCGGACGCGCGCTGGCGCGTCGCGGTGCAATGGCACCCCGAGGCCGGGGAGGATGCCCGGCTGTTCCGCGCGTTCGTCGCCGCGTGCTGACCGGGCGGCTCAGACCCGCTCGGCGAGCGCGCGCAGCGCCTTCGGGAAGATGTCGGCCGGCGGGGTAACCAGGCCGGCGCCGACCTGGCCGGTGCCGGCGACCTTGCCGGCCATGCCGGTGTTGATCTGCGGCAGGACCCCGGTCCGCACCACCTTGGTCACGTCGATGCCGAGCGGCGTGCCGCGGAAGTCCAGGACCGGCACCGCGAACGCGGGATGCTCGCCGAGCGTGATCTCGTACATGCGCCGCGTGTTGGCCAGGGCGTCGCCGACCGTGCCGCCGACGAAGCGCACGATGGCCGGCGCCGCGGCCATCGCGAACCCGCCCAGCCCGCAGGTCTCGGTGATCGCCGAGTCGCCGATGTCCGGATTGGCGTCCTCGGGCCCGTAGTCACCGAGGTAGAGCCCCTCCGGCACCAGCGCGGGACCGGTGAACCACTCGTCGCCGGTGCCGGCAACCTGGACGCCGAAGTCGGTGCCGTTGCGGCACATCGCGACCACCATCGTGGAGCCGGGGATGCCGCGTGCGGCGTCGAGGGCGAGTTTGCACGCGGGCATCGCCAGGTTCAGGAAGAAGTGGTCGTTGCCGCCGACGAAGGCGAACACCTCCGCCAGGTCGGCCGGGGGCAGCCCGGACGAGACGAGGGCCGGCGCGAGGTCGCGCAGCAGCATCAGCGTGCCGGCGCGGTTGCGGTTGTGGGCCTCGTCGCCCATCTGCACCATCTGCGCGAGGATCGCCGTGACGTCGATCGGGCCGTGCGCCCGCACCGCCGCCTGCAGCGCGGGGCCGAGCACGGCCGACATCCAGCGCAGCCGGTCCAGCACCTGCGCCGAGTAGGCGCCATAACGCAGCACCTTGCCCAGGCCCTCGTTCAGGGAGCAGTAGGTCCGCCGTCCGCTCTGCGGGTCCTCGATGACCCACATCCACATCGACGCGCAGACCACTCCCGCCATCGGGCCGACCGCGCCGTGGTGGTGGCACGGATCGAGCGAGATCGCCCCGCTCGCGTACAGCGCGGCGGCGTCCTCGGGGTCCTCGACGACACCCTCGAACGCGGCGGCGCCGAGCAGCGCCCCGCGCAGCGGCCCGGAGGCCCGCTCCCACGCGATCGGCGGCCCGGCGTGCAGCACCGAACGCTCGTCCAGACCGAGCGCGTCGCGGGCCGGCAGGACGTCGACGAGCATGGCGCGGACCCCGCTGACCTGCCGCAACGCTTCGGCGTTGGCCTCGCGGCGGCGCGGGTCGCCCAGGACCGTGACGAGGTCGGGCCCGGTGCCCGCCATCGGCGGCTGCCAGTCGACGCGGGTGACGTCGGCGGCCTGTGCCTCGGCGGCGGCGGCGAGCAGGTCCACCCCCGCGGTCACGACGGCGATGTCGCCGTCCAGCAGGTGTGTCATCGGGCCTCGATCAGGTCGCACGCGTACCGCGCCGCGGCCGCGTTGGAGGTGAACACGTGGGCGCCGGCCTCGTGCAGCACCCGCATCTGGGCCCGCCGGTCCTGCGGGTCCCGTTCCGCGCCGACCACGCACGCGACGACGGCCGGGCCGTCCAGGGCGGCGATCACCGGTGCGAGTTCGCCGGCCGGGTCGGGGTGCGCGCCGTGGCCGAGGACCACGTCGAGCAGGACGACCCGGGTGCGGGGGTCGGCTCCGGCGGCGGCGAGCCGCTCGGTGCGCAGCGACGGGTCGATCATCGGGTGCGGGCGGCCGGCGGTGAGCTCGTCGTCCCCGAAGTCGATCATCACGTGGCGGCCGTCCCAGGGGGCGCGCGGATCGGTACGGTCCTCGGGGCGCAACGGGATGTTGGAGGCGATCGGCCCGAGCCGGTCGGCGGCGATGAGCATGGCCTCGTCGCACAGCGTCCCGCCCGAGAACAGCCCCACCAGGGCCGTGCCGTCCCCGGCCGGGGGTCGCCCGGGCAGCGCCGGCCAGTCCGGCACCGCGACGCCGAGGTCGGTGAGCACCTGCTCGGTCGCGGCGGTGAGATCGGGGTTGCCGGGGCCGAGCAGCGCCAGCCGGACGGGCGTGCCGAGCGTCGCGGCGTGGGCGCGGACCGCCTCGGCAACGGCGGCCGCGGGGGGCTTGGAGATCACCACGATCAGGTCGGTCCCGGGGTCGGAGTCGAGGGCGGACATCGCCGCGAGCGTGGAGCGCGCGCCGACCGCGGCGGACAGGTCACGACCCCCGACCCCGAGGGCGGCGCTGACGCCGACGCCGGCGGCATCGAGCAGGCACAGCACCTGCTGCGCCCCGGTGCCGGAGGCGGCGACGATCCCGACCGGGCCGGGCCGCAGGGTGTGGGAGAAGCCCAGGCCGATGCCGGCGACGACGGCGGTGCCGCAGTCCGGCCCCAGCACGAGCAGGCCGCGCTCGGCGGCCACGTCCTTGAGGCGGATCTCCTGCTCGACCGGCACGTTGTCGGAGAAGATCATCACGTCGGTGTCGGCGTCGAGCGCGTCCATGGCCTCGGCGAACGCGTGCGGCCCAGGTACGGAGACCAGCGCGATCGCGCGGTCGCGCTCGCGCAGGGCGGCGCCCACCGTGCGCGGTGGCGAGGTCGCGAACGACCCGGTGACCGGGCGGGCGGCGAGCGCGCCCGCCACCGTCTCCAGGGCCAGCGCGAGGGCCGCCTCGTCCTCGGCGCGCACGGCGACGACGAGGTCGTTCGGCCCGGTGCCCGGTGGCAGCGCGAAGCCCATGCCGGTGAGCAGGTCCAGGTTCAGCGCCGTCCCCATGGCGACCATGGCCCGCTCGACGCCGGCGGCCGCCGTCACCCGCGTGCTGACCTGCATCAGGGTGACGGAGTCGGCGTAGCTCCCGGCGCGCGTCTCGACGTGTTCCACGGGCATCAGCGATCACTCCTCGTCCTCATGCCGCCGCCGTCCGCTCGGACAGTTCGGCGGCCAGCAGCAGGCCGCGTGCCAGCGCGGCGCCGGAGGTGTGGCCGACCCGCAGCAGCGCCGCGGGCCGCCCCCGCTCGAGCGCGGGCAGCACCTCGGGCACGCACTCGCCGGCAAGGGCGTGGCGTAGCAGTTGCGCCGAGAGCGCGGTCGTGGCGGCGCCGGCCGTGGCGGCGACGGTCGCGCGCACCGGACCGGCGTCCAGGCCGTACGCGCGCGCCCCGAGCAGGAAGCCGGCGAGCACGTCGTCGCCGGCCGGCGTCAGCCCCGGCCCGCGTCCGAGCAGTGCCCGGGCGGCCGCCGCCGTGCGGCGCCCGAGCGCGCGGACGAGATCGTCGGCCACGCCGGTGTCCGCCCGGTCGATCGCCGCGCGCAGCGCGAGGGCGCGCGGCGCGGCGGGCCGCACGCGGGCAGGTGGCCAGTACCGCGCCGCGGTGATCGTGACGCACGCCGGGCGGTCCCACCGGACGGCGCCGTCACCCACGGTGGCGACCGGACCCGGCTGCGGCAGCGGGGCGTTGACGACGACCGCGCAGGGCAGCCGCACCGCGTCCGCGGTCAGGATCGCCAGCACCCGCTGCGGGGTGCCACGCCCGACGGCCAGGTAGATTGCGCGCGGCCCGGCACCGAGCACCGAGGCGCGCTGCGAGGGGCCCTCCAGGAGGTCCTGCACCGCGCTGCCGGCGGCGCCGCGGATGTGCATGGTTCCGCAAGCTATCCGCGCGCGTACGGTTCGTCCCATGGAGAACGTTGCCAACGTTGTCCGCCCGCAGCCGCGGGATCTGCCAGCCGAGGCGGGGGCGGTGCCGGGCGACCACACGCTCACCGTGAGCGGCGTGCTGACGCTGCCCAGCTTCGCCGGGGCGCAGATCGTCGCGGGCCGGGCCGGGCTGGAGGCGGCCGTGCGGTCGGTGAACGTGATGGAGGTGCCGGACATCCTGCCGTGGGTCAAGGCCGGCGAGCTGCTCCTCACCACGGGATTCCCGCTGCGCCACTCCGGTGAGGGCTCGGGCGCCGCGTCGGACCCCTCCGCGCTCGCCGGGCTGGTCGACGGCCTCGCCCAGCGCGGGGTGAGCGCGCTGTGCGTCAAGCGCGGCCGGTACCTCGACGAGCTGCCCCCGGAGATGCTCGGGGCCGCCGAGCGGCGTGGCTTCCCGCTGCTGCTGCTGTCCCCGCAGGTCGCCTTCGACGACGTGATGTCGGAGGTCTTCGGGCAACTGGTCGACCGGCAGGCGCGCGCCCTCGACGTCGCCGACCGGGTGCACCGCACCCTGACGGCGCTGGTGCTCGGCGGCGGCGACCTGCCGCAGATCGCCGCCGAGTTCGGGGCGCTGTTCGAGGCCGCGGTGCTGATCTGCTCACCCGACGGGCGGGTGCACACCGCCGGCGGCAGCCCCGAGCAGGGCGCCCGGCTGGCGGAGCTGGACATGTTCGACGCGTCCGGCCGCTTCCGGGTCGAGCGGGTGCGGCCGGGGCTGCAGGCCGGGCCGCACGAGCGCGGGCAGATGGCGATCGCCCCGGTGATCGCCGGCGGGACCGACCACGGCCTGATCGTCGCGTACTCCGGTGCTCCCGACCTCGGCGCCGCCTGCCTGCAGGCCCTGGAGCGCGCGGCGACGGTGGCGGCCCTGGCCATCACCAAGCAACTCGCGGTGGCCGCGGTCGAGTCGAAGTTCCGCGGCGACTTCCTGCGCGACGCCCTGGCGGGCTCGGCCGGGACGCCCGAGCAGGTAAAGGAGCACTGCGCCCAGCTCGGCTGGGACCTGGACCGGCCGCTGGCGGTCGTCGTCGTGCGTCTCGACGGTGAGCAGGACGGGTCCGGGTTCGCGGGACTGCCGCCGCTGGAGCGCCTTACGGCCGCGTGGCAGCAGGTGATGCGGGGCCGGGACCGGGCCGCCCCGGTGATCGGCTTCTCGCACGAACTGGTCGCGCTGGTCCCGGCGACCCGCGAGACGGTGGAGCGGGTGGTCGCGGAGGTGGTGACCGCCGTGACCGGTGACCGCGGCGGGGGCCGGCGCTCGTTCAGCACCGGCGTGAGCCGCGTGATCGACTCGGTCGGCGGGCTGCCTGCCGGCTACGAGCAGGCGGGGACCGCCGTGCGGGTCGGGCGGCGGATGAACGGCCCCGGGTCGGTGGCACACTTCGACGCCCTGGGCGTGCACCGGGTGCTCTCGCTCGTCTCGGACCCGGAGGAACTGCGTTCCTTCGCGGCGGAGGTGCTGGGGCCGCTGGGCATGGACCTGCCGGATGCGCTCGACCTGCGCGGCACCTTGCAGGAACTGCTGGACCGCAACTGCAACGTCGCCGAGACCGCCCGCGCCCTGCACTTCCACTACAACACGCTGCGGTACCGGATCAGCAAGCTGGAGTCGATGGTCGGGCCGTTCACCCAGGACGCGAACCTGCGCCTGGACGTCGCGCTGGCCCTGCGGGTGGTCCAGATGCGGGGGCTTTGACCGGTTGCTGCGCCGGCCCCACGGAGCGGGTGAGCGCGGAGGTCGTCACGCGGTGGATCGGCCCACAGCGATGGGTGCCCGCCTTCGTCAGATATGCACAATGATCGGTCGTTGACAGCGGTCCTAGGGTCCGAATGCACAGGGTCAGTGAACCCGATCACAGCCGCGGAAGGGCGGGACGCATGTCTGCATTTGGCTGGAAGCTGGCATACGGGGGCAAGACTCCACCGCCCGGCGGTGTGGTCAAGCCCAACGAGCGGCTCAGCTGGGGCCGTACGGTCGGTCTCGGCGCGCAACACGTCGTCGCCATGTTCGGCGCGACCTTCGTCTTCCCGGTGATCATGGGGCTGAACCCGAACCTCGCGATCATGATGTCCGGTGTCGCGACGATCATCTTCTTGTTCATCGTCAACGGCCGGGTGCCGTCCTACCTGGGCACCTCGGCCTCGTTCGTCGCCGGTGTCGCGGCGATCCGGGCCCAGGGCGGCAACTCCAAGGAGGTCACCGGCGCGATCCTGGTCTCCGGCGTCGTGCTGGTCGTGGTCGGCGTCATCGTCCACTTCGCCGGTGGCCAGGTGGTGCAAAAGGTGCTGCCGCCGGCCGTGACGGGCGCGGTCGTCATGCTGATCGGGTTCAACCTGGCACCGGTGGTGGCGGGCGTGTACTGGCCGCAGGACGAGTGGATCGGCCTGCTCACCATGGCGTTCGTGATCGTCGCGGCGGTGCTCTTCCGCGGCTTCTGGGCCCGCATCGCGATCTTCCTCGGCCTGGTGTTCGGCTACCTGCTCTCCTGGGCCTTCGACCACATCTTCGGGATGATCAACTCGGTCCCCGGCGGCGGCACGAAGGCCGTCGACCACTACCGGGTGAGCTGGGACAGCGTGAAGAGTGCCGACTGGATCGGCTTCCCGCACAAGTCGGTGTTCACCGCCGACGGCAAGGAGCAGATCGTCGGCTGGCACACGCCGAGCTTCTCGATGACCTTCATCTTGCTGATCCTGCCGAGCGTGATCGCCCTCATCGCCGAGAACGCCGGGCACGTCAAGGCGGTCAGCGAGATGACCGGCGAGAACCTGGACCCGTACCTCGGCCGGGCGTTCATCGGCGACGGCGTCGGCACCACGCTGGCCAGTGCGATCGGTGGCTCCCCGACGACGACCTACGCCGAGAACATCGGCGTCATGGCGGCCACCCGCGTGTACTCGACCGCGGCCTACTGGGTCGCGGCGCTCGTGGCCGTCCTGCTGGGGTTCTGCCCGAAGTTCGGTGCCATCGTCAGTTCGACGCCCGGAGGCGTCCTGGGCGGTATCACGGTCGTGCTGTACGGGATGATCGGCCTGCTCGGTGCGAAGATCTGGATCGAGAACCACGTCGACTTCGCCAACCCGGTGAACCTGGTCCCGCTGGCCGCGGGCCTGATCGCCGGCATCGGCGGGGTGTCGCTGAAGTTCACGAACAACTTCTCGATCGGTGGCATCGCCCTCGGCACGATCTTCTGCATCCTGTTCTGGCACGGCGTGAACTGGTTCGCGCCCCGTCACATGCGGGTGGAGCAGCAAGGTCCCGGGCGGGGGTACGAGGGCGGGACCATGCTCTCGACCGGCAACGTGGAGACGCCCGAGGGGGAGCGTTCGCCGTTCGCGGTGGAGGGTTCCGGCGCGGAGTGAAGCCACCACCGTTCGGCTACTCGCGGCCCGAGTCCGTCGCCGAGGCACTGACGACGCTCGCCGCCCTGGGTGCCGACGGCAAGGTGCTTGCGGGCGGCCAGTCGCTGCTGCCGATCCTGTCCATGCGACTGGCCGCCCCGCACCACCTGGTGGACATCAACCAGATCGGAAGAGC
>SCQZ01000100.1 GCA_004299665.1 Jatrophihabitans sp. | reverse complement strand
TCTTCCGATCTCGACGGCGCAGGCGGTGCCGCCCGCGCTGAGCAACAGGTGCCGGCCGTACGTGTCCGACGGGATCGTCACCTGGGTCGAGAAGGTTCCGTCCGCGGCGACGACGGCGCTGCCCACCACGACCGGGCCGGGGTCCAGTTCGAGGGTGACCGTCTCGCCCGCGGTGAAGCCGGTGCCGGTGACGGTGATCGCCTCCCCGGCCGCCGGCGTCGTGGTGCTGACCGCGAGCGACGCGCACGCTCCGGTCGGCGGGTAGGGGCCCGCCTGGGCGGCGCCGGGCAGCACGAGGCCCACCAGCATCACCAGCGCGGCCCCCACGGCGAACGTCAGGATCCGGAGCATCCGGGACGTCACTGTCACGCCCGGGCGGAATCGATGCGGCACGGCGCCTCCCTCGGTCGGAAGGTACAACGACGCCGCGGCCGATCGGTGATGGATCAGTCCGGGCCCGGATCGACGCGGGCCGCCGTGCCGTCGACGATCAGGTCGGCGCCGTCCGGGATCGACCGCTTGATCACCGCCAGCGCGATCGGTCCCAGTTCGAAGTGGTGCACCGCGGTGCCGAGGAAGCCGACGTTCCGCCCCGCTGCCTGCACCGGCGTGCCCGGGGCCGGCAGCTCGTCACGGTCGCCGGCGAGGTGGAGCAGGACCAGTCGCCGCGGCGGGCGGCCGAGGTTCTGCACCCGCGCGACGGTCTCCTGACCGCGGTAGCAGCCCTTGTTCAGGTGCACGGCGGTGCCGATCCACCCCACCTCGTGGGGGATGGTGCGGTGGTCGGTCTCGAGGCCGAGCCGCGGCCGGCGCGCCGCGACCCGCAGCGCGTCGGCTGCCCACGTGCCCACCGGCGTCGCCCCGGCCGCGACGAGGGCATCCCACACGGCCGGCCGCCCCCCGCGAGGAAGCAGCAGGTCGAACGCCTCGTCGGGCCGCGCGCGGACGAAGCCCTGATCCGGTGTCGCCGTTCCCCGCCCGGCCGCGGGCACGGGCAGCCCCGCCGCGGCGAGGACGACCGGGGCCCGGGGGCCGGCGACGGTGAGGACGGCCCACTGCGCGCTGACGTCCGCCGGTTCGACCCGCTTGAGGAAGCGCATCGCCTGCAGGTAGCCGAGCACACCGGCGGCGGCGCCGGGCTCGGTGTCCAGCCAGACGGTCCCGCCGGATTCGAGGACCTGCCAGTGCTGTTCGACGTGTCCGTGCGGCGACAGGACCAGCGCCTCGGTCGCGTCACCGTCGCGCAGGTCGCTCAGGTGCTGGGTGCAGATGGAGTGCAGCCACGGCAGCCGGTCCGGGCCGGTGACGGTCAGCACGCCGCGATTGCTGCGGTCGAGCACGCCGGCGCCGGAGGCGAGGACCCGCTGCTCACGCAACGGGTCGCCGTAGTGCCACGGCACGCCGGCGTCGACGCCCGTGCCGAGGACCGCGGTCACGGCGTACCGCCGCTCGCCTGCGCCGTCCCGCCCGCGGGTCCGCACGTTCCGCAGCGGCCGAACACGGTGAAGTGGGCACGGTCGAGGCGGAAACCCTGCTCGCCGAGCAGTCGCTGCTCGAGCCCGTCGACCAGGTCGGCGGGCGCGTCCAGGACCCTGCCGCAGGCATGGCACACCACGTGCACATGGTCGTCCTCGGCCGGCCGGTACGACGGCGCACCGTGTCCCAGGTGCGTGTGACGCACCAGGCCGATGTCCTCGAGCAGTTCCAGTGTCCGGTACACCGTCGCCGGATCGACCTCCGGAACCGCGTCCGCGATCTGCTCCGGCGTGGCGTGCCCGAGCGAGCGCACCACCCCCAGCACGAGTTCGCGTTGGGGGGTCACCCGCAGCCCTCGCCCGCGCAGCGCGGCGGCGAGGTCAGCACCGGATCCGGTCACGGCATCCATGGTAGGTAGCGTGTGCCGGGTGGCAGCGGACCCCGTCCCCGAGGCCCCCGTGCTGCTCGCGGTGCTCGGTCGCGGCGTCGTCGACGCGGCGACGCCGGTCCTGAGCGCCACCGACGAGGGGTTCACCCGCGGGGACGGCTGCTTCGAGGGGTGCCGTCTGGTCGACGGCGCGGTCGCCAAGCTGGACGCCCACCTGGCACGCATGGCCCGCTCGGCCAGCGCCCTGGGGTTGCCGTTCGACGCCGCGTCCTGGCACGCGTTCGTGTCGGACTCGGTCGCGCACCTGCCGCGGACCGGCGAGTCAGCCCTCAAACTGGTGCTCAGCCGGGGCCCGTCCGGCGGCGCCCCGCTGGGCCTGCTGTTCGTCACACCCGTCCCGGCCGACACGCCGCGGCAGCGTCGCGACGGCATCGGGATCGTCACGTTGCCGCGCGGGACCGCGAGCACCGCGTACGCCGACGCGCCGTGGCTGCTCGGGGGTGTGAAGACCCTGTCCTACGCGGTCAACATGGCAGCACAGCGCGAGGCGCGCCGCCGCGGTGCCGACGACGTGGTCTTCGTCAGCAGCGACGGTTACGTCCTGGAGGCGCCGACGAGTTCGGTCGTCCTGGCCGTCGGCCGCGATCTGCTGACGACCCCGATCGCCGGGACCGGCATCCTGGGCGGTACGACCCAGGCGCTGCTGTTCGAGCGCGCCGCGCGGGACGGTTGGCGTACCGGCGAGGTGCTGTCCACGGTCGCGGACCTCGCCGCCGCCGACTCCTGCTGGCTGGTCAGCACGGTGCGCGGCCCCGTCGACGTCGTCGCGATCGACGGGGAGCCGCGGCCACGAGATCTCGCGCGGACGGCGCGGATCCGCGAGCTGTGCGGGTTCTGACGCCGGCTCCCCAGCTCCCACCCGCACCGGCAAACCCGTTGCCGTCCGCACCGGTCGGACGTACCGTGACGGCACACGGGAAAGGAGGTGGTCCGCAGTTGAGTACGAACCGGACACGTGAGGTGGCTGCCGGCTAACCGCCCGCACCAACGACGGACATGCCGTAGCACCAGTGCAGCTGCCCGCCGCGATCGCGGCGGCGAGCAATTCGCAGCAGCTACCCGGCCCCCGGGTCGTCGGCCCGTCCAGCCGACCCGCGCACCGCGCGGCCCGACTCGGGGGCCGTTCTCATTCCTGGGCTCTGACTCCTGGGCTCTGACTCCTCGGCCCTGACTCCTCGGCCCCGAGCCCCGGACTAGAAGGCCGACGGGCCGACGGCGAGCACTGCCGGCACCTCACGACCGGCGCCGGCCGGCGGCTGGTCGACCGGCCGGGCGGTCTGCACCCGGTCCCGGCCCAGCGCCTTCGCGGTGTACAGCGCCTGGTCCGCGGCGGCGATCAGGGGGTCGAGTTCGCCGTGCAGGGGCACCTCGTGGGCGATCCCCAGCGACGCGGTGACCCGGATGCCGTTCGGCAACTCGAGGGCGGCGATGGCCTCCCGCAGCCGGGTCGCCAGGTCGACGGCGTGCGCGGCCGCGGTCGGACCCGCGGCCAGGACGAAGAACTCCTCGCCGCCGAAGCGGCCGACGAGGTCGTGCGCGCGCGACTCGCGCCGCAGCGCCCCGGCCACCGCACGCAGCACGGTGTCGCCGACAAGATGACCGTGCTCGTCGTTCACCCGCTTGAAGTGATCGAGGTCGACGGCGATCAGCGCCACCCTCCGGTGGCTGGCTGCGGCGTCACGCACGGCCGCCCGCGCGCGCTCGGACCAGGTGGCGGCGTTGAGCAGCCCGGTCTTCAGATCGGTCGCCGACGCCACCTGCAACTTGGTCACCAGGGCCGCCCGGTGCAGCGCGACCAGGCCGCCGAGGACCGCCGGCGCCAACCACCACGCGGTGATCAGCAGCTGCGCCGCGACGACGCCGAGCACCATCGTGGCGGCCTCGAACCACAGCGCGTCGTTCGGGGGCAGCAGTTCCCGGCCGCGCCGGGTGCTGGTGAAGCGCATGGCGGTGGCAACGAGGCCGGTGTTGACCACGAACATGGTGCCGATCGCGGCGGCCGCGGCGATCACCGCGAGCGGCCCACCGAGCGGGCTGTGCGAACCCGCCGTGACGGTGTCGAACAGCATCGCCCCGGCCCAGGTGCCGCAGATCGCCGTTGCGGCCGTGAACAGCGCGCGGTGCGGTCGCATCGCGCCGGAACGGCGCGCCACGAGCATCGCGTGTCCGTACGTGATCGCAACCAGCAGGCTCGCGGCGCCGGCGGGTACCACCAATATCGCAGCGACGGCCCATATCGACTGATGGTTGTTGTGCGCGCGCCCCTCACCGAGGAAACACCGCAGCCGTTCCACCCGGTCGAACGCCTCGGCGTATCCGACCGCGACCAGCGCGATCGCGGCGAGTCTTATCCATGTGAGTGCGTCTGCGGAGCGAATCGTGGTTACGGGCAGAGCGACCGCACACGCATCGGTCACCAGAACCAGAATCAAAATTTGCGGAGGAAGCGCCCAAAGTGACCAACGCCGGACGCGGGCGCCATGAACTTGACGCCCGTCTAACCGCGGTGGTTCCATTATCATGAGGTCGCCTTCGGAAGGAGTTCCGGATCCTTTCCGTTGCCCTGCGATCTTGAGCGTGGTCACGCGCTCTCGAGCCAACTGAATCACCTGCCGTCCCCCGCCCCCGAGCGGGACACAGGAACGCAAACACCACACCACAGACACCGGGGGTCGAACCAGCAGATCGGCCTGGTTCGGAGCCTTGAGGAGGTGCACCATGCGGCTTCACACAGAGTGGCTCTGAGTTACCTCAGAGCCCATCCATCCCACACGGCGCCGACCTCGGCAGATGTGTCTGACCAGTTGGCGTTGAGTTTCTGCATCACCGTCTTTTCGCGTTCTCGGGAACCGTAGGCAGGTTCCCGTCGTGCTGCAAGCCGAAGTGAAACGTGTTAGGCGGAACCATACACGGATTTTACGAGCGTGTCACGGGGTCGGCAGAAGATTTATTTCCTGTCGGCCCCGGCTCCATGTCAGCGCCATGACGCTCCCGGTGAGGCCGGCCAGGGCGACCGCCCCGAACGGCGACCAGGCCTGCGCGACCGCGCCGCCGAGCACCAGGCCGACGCCCTGGACCGCGAGCAGGCCGGAGGCCGCGAAGGCGATGGCCTGGCCCCGCAGCTGCGGCGGGCACAGCCGCACGAAGTCGGTCATCGCCTGCACCTGGTAGGCCATCGCGGCGCCGGCCAGCGCCCACAGCGCGCACATGACGGCCAGCGGCGGGGCACCGATGCAAGCCATGAGCGGCACCCCGGCGCCCGCTGCCAGCGTGGGCATGAGGCGGCGTCGGCGATCCACCGGCACGTACCGCACCAGGACCACGCACCCCACCAGCATCCCCAGCGGCACGCTGGCCAGCAGGTAGCCCACGGCGCTCGCCCCGCCGTGTAGGCGCGCCGCGATCGGCGCCGCCAGGCCGTCCGGCACGACGTACGCACCGGCCAGCCAGGTGTAGCGCGTGAGCCAACGCAGCGGCGCCGTGCGCCAGACCACCGTCACCCCGGCCCACAGCGAGCGGGACGGCCGCTCGCCGGCCAGCGCGGACGCCTGCCACGGTGCCGGGCGGGCATCGAGCCCCAGCCGGATGACGAGCGCGGAGACCGCGAACGTGGCGGCGTCGATGAGCAGCCCCGAGCGCGCGCCGAGGATCGCCACCGCGATGCCGCCCGTGGCGAACCCGACCAGTTGCGCGCCCTGGCTGGTCGCGAGTCGCAGCCCCGCGCCGATCACGTAGCCCTCGCCGGAGAGGATGTCGGCGACGAGGGCCGACTCCGCCGCCTTCCACGGCGCACCGATCATGACCGCGGCCGTGATCAACGGCACCAGCCAGGGCCAGGGCAGCGCCGGGACCGCCATGGCGGCGAGTATCAACGCGCGCAGCAGGTCGCCCGCGACCAGCACCGCGCGGCGCGGCAGGCGGTCGGCCAGCACGCCCAGCGGGGGCCCCACCAGCGCCGGGAGATAGGTCAGCGCGTAGACCGTGGAGGTGAGGAAGCCGGAGGAGGTCGCGTCGAACACGATCACCGACACCGCGACCCGCGCCAACTGGTCGCCGAGCAGCGACTGGACGCCTGCCAGCCAGAGCCACCGGAACTCCCGTACGCCGAGTACGCCCCGGAATGTCAGCGCTTGCACCGACCCGGTCACGGGCGACACCGCACAACGCCGGATTTGCCCTCTGACACGCCGGGCGCGATAGCGGATACGGTGAGCGTGTGCCCGAGGACCCGGAACTCGACCAGGCTCTGGCTGACTGGGGTGTCCTGCGGCACCTCGTGCTCGCCCTGGACGACGACATCACGGCGGACGTCGGGGACGTCGGGGTCCCGGGCCAGTCGTTCGGCGTGCTCCACCTGCTGCTGCACGCGCCGCAGCGCCAGATGCCGATGACCGAGCTCGCGCGGCGGATGTTCATGACGGCCGGCGGGTTCACCAAACTGGCCGACCGGCTCGGGCAGGCCGGGCTCATCGACCGCCGCGGCGCCGCGGCCGACCGCCGGGTGGTGTTCGCGACCCTCACCAAGGAGGGGATCACGGCGGCACGCCAGGCGGAGCGCCGGTACCGGGACGCGATCAGCACACGGCTGCTGGGCACGATCGACGCCGGCCGCCTCGCCGCCGCGGTGGAGGCCCTGCGTCCGCTGCTCGCCACCGCCCCTGCCCTGCCGGCCGATTTCGGCCAGCGCGTCGAGGCTCGCGATCCGGCCCTGCCGGAGCGGCGCCGCGGGCGCTGATCCGCCCCGCGGCACCCGGGTCATACAGCCGCCCGCCGCGGTCCCGCGGTCGGCAGGTCGATGCCGCCGGCAGCGATGACCGGCTCGAGCCGCTGCGCGTCGACGGCCGCAAGCAGCCCGTTGCCCTGCCCCCGGTGACATCCCAGCGCGACCAGCTCCGCTATGTCACCGGGAGTCTCGATGCCCTCCGCCACCACGACCATCCCGACTCGCTCCGCAAGGTGTACGAGCGTGGATACCACGTACCGCGTGGTCTCACTGGTGCGTGCCCGTGCACCAGGTCCGTGGATGAACCGCCCGTCGATCTTCACCGTATCGAAGGGGAAGTCGTCCAGTCGAGCAGGCGAGCTGTGCGCCACGCCGAAGTCGTCGATGACGATCTGCACCCCCAGCCTGCGTAACGCGGCCAGGCTGGCGATCGCACGCGGCGAGTCGAGCGTGCGCACCTCCTCGGTGAGCTCCACTCCCAGCTGGCAGCCCCGCAACTGATGGCGCGCGAGCAGTGCCCCGACATAGCGCGGTAACCCGGGGTCCCGCTGCAACTGGGTGGGCGAGACGTTGACGTGGACGACGAAGTCGGTGCCCGGGAACCGGGCGGCCCACCGTGCCCGCTGCGCGCACGCCTGCTCCAGCGCCCACCGGCCGAGCGCGACGATGAGGCCGGACGCCTCGGCGATCGAGACGATCATGTCAGCGCCGACCATCCCCAGCTCGGGGTGGCGCCATCGCACCAGTGCCTCGACCGCCACCAGGCGCCCGTCACGCAGGCCGACCTCGGGCTGGTAGTGCAAGAACAGCTCCGAGCCGGTCCGCAACGCCTCCTGCAGCCGCAACTCGAGCCCGGCCGCGAGCCGTTCGCGCTCGGCGTCCTCGCGGTCCCAGATCCGTACGACCTCGTTGCCGGCCGCCGCCCAGCCGAGCGCCTGATCGGCACGCATCAGCAACTCGGGCACGCCCGGCTCGGTCACCCGCTCCTCGTCACAGGCGACCCCGATAGCGGCCGCGCGCACCACCGGACCCCGCGTCGTCTCCACGGCGGTGGCGAGCAGGTCGGCCAGCACCGCGCAGCGCGCCGTCGCCACCACGCGGTCCAGAGCGGCGACGATCACCGCGAAGCGGCCGTCCCCCAGGTCGCGGACGTCATCGTCCTCGGACGCCCAGTTCCGGATGCGCCGGCCGAACTCCTGGGCGACCTCGCGGGCGGCGGACTCGCCCAGCGCCAGGGCCACGGTGTCCAACCGGTGGACCGCGACGACGATCGCGCCGAAGCAGCCGTCCGGCGACACCGCCGCCCCGGCCGACCGGGCAGGAGCGCTCAGCGGGCGTTCCCGCGTCACGAGAAGAGAACGCTGCATCGCTGGAATACCTCCGGGCATCGACGTGGCATTGCAGACCGGTCGTGGGTGCAGTATATTCCTAGACAACTATTGTCGCGGAAACCTTCTCGGAAGGTGGGACATGACAGGACCCTCCGATCCCGGCGGGGGCGAGAACGAGGAACGGCCGTCCCCGGAGTCCGGGGCGGACGTGCTCCGCAACGCGATCTCGCACGTCGAGGAGTTGCTGCGCCGGCTGGAGTACAGCGGCCCCGCACCGCTGGACGCCGGAACCGTCCGGGAGCCGGCCGCCGCAGAGCGGGCCGCCGAACCGGTCGTCGAGCCGCCCGCCGAACCGGTCACGCAGCCGGTCGCCGAACCGGTCACGCAGCCGGTCGCCGAGCCGGTCGCCGAACCGGCCGTCGAACCGGTCACGCAGGCAGCGGCGGACGCCCCACCCACCACCGCGCCTGCCGGGTCCCCCGGGCCCGCGGCCACGGCAGCGGCCGCGCTCAGCACCAGCCTCGGCGCCCAGGACGCGGCGAACCGCCTGCTGGCGGACGCGGCGCACGCGCGCGCCGAGGCCGCCGCCGACGGCCAGCGGATGCTCAGCGAGGCGCAGCGACTGGCCGGTGAACTGGAGCAGGAGGCCGCCGCCGAGGCGCGCCGGATCCGCTCCGAGGCGGCCGAGTCGGCACGCCGACTGCGGGCCGACGCCGAGCACACGCTGCGCACGGCGATCGAGGAGGCGACCTCGGCGGCCCAGACGTTGCAGGAGGCGGCGCGGCGGGACGCCGACCGGATCCGGGCCGAGGCCGGCGAGGCGGCGCAGGCGGCACGCGAGGAGGGCGAACGGGCGACGGCCGACGCGCTGCGCGAGGCCGAGGCGGACGCCCGCCGCATCCGCGAGGAGGCGGTGGAGCAAGGCCGCCGCGACGCCGAGGCCGAACGTCAGCGCCGGATCACCGAGGCGGTCGAGGCCGCCCGGGCCGAGGCGGAGGCCGCCCGCGCGGAGGCGACCGCACTGCACGCGGCGGTGGTCGGCCAGGCGAACCGGGTCCGCGAGGCGATGAGCGGCATGCTCGGCGGTGTCGGGCAACTCCAGAGCGACCTGAACGCCTCGCTGGCCGAACTCGCCGCGCTCGGCCTGGTCGACGGCGAGCCGGCACCGCCCGAGCAGGCCGGGCCGGAGGACGGCCCGGACGCCGAGGTGGAGACGCCGGACGCGATGCCGCACGCAGCGCCGGAGCAGGACCCGGCGACGGCCGGCGGCGAGGGCGACGCGCAGGCTCCCGGACCCGCGACCGAGCCGGCCGCGGCGCCGGAGGCGGAGCGGCGCCGCGCGTTGGGTTCGCTGTTCCGCAAGGATCACCCGTGACCGCGCGGACCCGCGCGACGCAGGAGCGTGCGAGCATCACGACAGCCGTGACCGAGATGCTCGACGGCGTCGAGTACGTGACTATCCCGCCCGGCGGCCCGTCCGTGCCCGAACGGGCGGACACCTTCCGGCGGCTGCTGGCGGCCCACGACGAGGCGAACCGCGTCGCCGCGGAGGCCGCCTGTGCGCGCGCGGAGGCAGCCGCGCGCGGCCGGCAACTGCTCGCGGCGGCCCAGGAGCGTGCCACCCGGTTGCTCGCCGAGGCGCGCGCGGACGCCGACGGACTGCGCGGCGCGGCCGCGCGCGAGTTCGCGGCGCTCCGCGACGAGACGCCGGTGCGGGCGCGCGAGGTCCTCGCCCGCGCCGCCGCCGCGGCCGAGCAGCAACGGCGCGACGCCCGCGAGGACGCCGACCGGGTCGGGGCGCAGACGGCCGCCTGGCTGGCAGAGCAGCAACAGAGCGCGGTCATCCTGGGACGGCAGTGCCGCGAGGACGCGCGGGTCGAGGCCGTCGCGATCGTGGGGCGGGCGCTCGAGATGGCCACCCACCGGGCGGCGCAGGAGCGCGACCAGGCCGTGGCAACGGCCGTCGCCGCGACCCTCGCCGAGACCGGCGCGCTGCTCACCGACGCAGGCCATGCGCTGTCGGTGATCCTGGCGCGCATCGAGCGGACCGCGGCCTCGGCCAACCGGTTGGACACCGGAGCGGGGCTGGCTCTGGCCGGCCTGCAGGAGGCGCAGCAGGCGCTCACCGGCCTGCTGCCGGCCCCGCAGGTCAGACCAGTGACACCAGCCGGTAGATCGGCTTCGCATTCCAGGTGATCATGCCCTGCTCGTCGAGGAAGGACATGATCTTCTCCCCCAGCCAGCGGCGGGTCTGCCGGTAGTGGGGGTTGCGCCGCGCCTCGCGCACCGCGCGCCGCGGGTCCAGGCCCACCGCCTCGTACACCTTCGGGCTGATCAGTACCGAGACGACGAACGCCGATACCACCGCGGCGACCGTCGTGTTGATCAGCTTCTCGACGGCGTTCTGGCCGGCCATCTGCCGCGCGATTTCCTCGCGGGCGAACCTCACGTGCCGTGCCTCCTCGACGACGTGGATGCGGTTCACCATGCGGATCAGCGGCTGCATCGACTCGTCGTTCATGATCGCGCGCTGGATCCGGTCGGTGACCTCCTCGGCCACCAGGACCGGGGCGAACAGCACCGGCCCGCGCGCGGCCGCCTTGTAGATACGGGCCAACTGGAAGACCAGCGCGGGCGGACGGTAGGCCGGCACGCCCATCCGGCTGATCGCCTTCGCGAACATGACCACGTGGCGGGTCTCGTCGCCGATCTCGGTCAGCGCGTAGTGGGTGTGCGGATCCAGCGGGTCCTGGTGGTAGGCGTACCGGGCCAGCATCTGGATCAGGATGATCGCGAACCACAGGCCGGTCGAGGCGATCGAGGCGATCTCGTGCTTGGACAGTTCCCGCCGTTGCTCCTCGCTCATCTCCCCCCACAGCTTCGTGCCGTACAGCGAGACCCGCTCGTAGGGCATGTAGGCCTTGTCATCGGGGACCTCGGCGTCCCAGTCGATGTCCAGGAGCGGGTCGTAGGAGTTGCGCGACGAGGAGTTCAGCAACCGGATCGCGGTCTTCTCGCGATCGTTCACAGCGGCAGTCACGGCGACCTCCGGGAAGATTGACCGGTACAAGGTGTAGCAGGTAAATCTTCCCCAGACAAGACGTCACACAAACATGGCGGTGCCCCGCCGAGACGACGATGTCAGGCGCGTGCGAGCCGCGCGTTCAGGTGCGGCGCGAACGGCTGCCCGCCGGGTGCGAGTTCGGTGGCGTAGACCAACCGCTCGCCGTCCTCGCCCGCGACCAGCCCGTACAGCCGTCGTTCGCCGTCGACGACCCGTGCGGTCGGGGCCGGCGTCGCCACCGCCGTGGCGATCTCCCACCGCCGGTCGCCCGCGGTGCCGGTGTACAGCAGCGACTGTCCGGTGTTCGAGGCGATCACGGCCTCGAGGTCGTCCGGCCCCGCGCCCGGGCGCCAGAAGCCGGACTCGCGCCAGGCCTGACGCAGCACCGCCCCGTCCTCGTCCAGCAGCCAGGCGCGCGCCTCGTAGGCCAGGAACGGGCGGCCGTCGTGGGAGAAGGCGAGCCGCTGCCCGTAGCGGAACCTCGCCCCGGTGCTCGCGACGACGCCCTCGCCGGTGCCGCTCCAGACACCCACGAGCGGCAGCAGCGCGAGCAGCGCGTCGTGCAGCGGCGCGCCCGATCGCAGGTCGGTGGTGTCCGGCTGCACCTCAGCGCCGGCCGGCCGAGAGCTTGGCGATGCCGTATCCCGCCGCGCCCGCGAGCAGGACGAACGTGATCACGAGGATGACGAGGTACGCCGTTTCCATGTACGGGACGATAGCCGCATGAGCACGCCGCAGCAGCGAAGCCTGGTCGTCAAGTGCACCGCGGGCGCCGAGGAGGCCGAGCGCTGCTCGCAGGCGTTCACGGTCGCGGCGACCGCGCTGGCGGCGGGTGCACCGGTGTCGCTGTGGCTCACCGGCGAGGCCGCCTGGTTCGGCCTTCCGGGCCGCGCGGAGGGGTTCGTGCTCGCGCAGTCGCCGCCGCTGGCGGACCTGCGCGACGCGGTGCTGGCCGCGGGGACGATCACGGTGTGCACGCAGTGCGCGGCACGGCGCGGGATCGGCGAGGGTGACCTGATCGGCGGGGTGCGGCTCGCCGGTTCGGCCACGTTCGTGGACGAGTGCCTGCGCCCCGGGGCGCAGGCACTCGTCTACTGAGGAATCAGGACAGCTGCAGCGAGGCTTCCAGCAGGCCGGGGCCTGCGGCCTGCACCTGGCGGCGGGCCTTGCCGTCCCGGTGCAGCACCGACAGCGTCCACGCTCCCGGCGCCGCGAAGAACCGGAAGTCACCGCTCGCCGACGTGACGACCTCTGCCACGAACTCCTCGACGTCGTCCAGCAGCCGGACGTACGCGCCCGGCACCGGCGCGCCCTCCTTGGAGACCGCCCCGTAGATCACGGTCTCCTTCGACAGGTCCACCCCGGCCGGCAGCACGGGGGTCTGGGCGGGGGCTCCGCACATGATCGAGATCCTTTCGTGATCGGGCGGCTCAGGCGCCGCGCTCGACGGGCACGCCCACCAGCGAGCCGTACTCGGTCCACGAGCCGTCGTAGTTCTTGACGTTCCGCAGACCCAGCAGCTCGGAGAGTGCGAACCAGGTGTGGCTGGAGCGTTCGCCGATGCGGCAGTAGGCGATGGTGTCCTTCGCGTCGTCCACGCCGGCGTAGAGCGCCCGCAGCTCCTCGTCGGAGCGGAACGTGCCGTCCTCGTTCGCCGCCTTGCTCCACGGCACGTTGACCGCGCCCGGGATGTGGCCGGGGATGTGCGGCTGCTCCTGGGGCAGGTGCGCCGGGGCGGCGAGCTTGCCGCTGAACTCGTCGGGCGAGCGGACGTCGACCAGGTTCTTGTTGCCGATCGCGGCGATCACCTCGTCGCGGAACGCCCTGATCGAGCTGTCCTGGGCCTGGGCCGCGTACGCCGTCGCCGGCCGCGAGACCCGCTCGCCGTCCAGGTTGCGCCCGTCCAGCTCCCACTTCTTGCGGCCGCCGTCGAGCAGCTTGACCGACTCGTGCCCGTAGAGCTTGAAGTACCAGTACGCATACGCGGCGAACCAGTTGTTGTTGCCGCCGTACAGCACCACGGTGTCGCCGTTGGCGATGCCCTTGGCCGAGAGCAGCTTCTCGAACTGCTCCTTGTTGACGAAGTCACGCTTGACCGGGTCCTGCAGGTCGAGCTTCCAGTCCAGCTTCACCGCGCCGGGAAGGTGGTTGACGTCGTACGCCGCGGTGTCCTCGTCGACCTCGACGAACACGACGCCGGGGGTGTTCAGATTGCTCTCGGCCCAATCGGCCGAGACGAGTACGTCTGCGCGTGCCATGCGTTGTTCTCCTTGCAGGGAAAAGGTGTGGGAAAGATCGCGATTGCGGCGGCCGGGCCGGCCCGTCACGCCCGCCCGCCGGGCGGCCTCGGCTCGGGCGGGGTCAGCGCATGAAACACAGGCAGCTGCCCACACGGCACAGGTCGACCGTGCGGCGGCAGGTGAGCCGGGCGCTCACCGCGAAGAGCGCGATGCCCATGGGCCCAGCCTAACCGATGGCGGCGTGGCGGTCTCACTCGACGGGACGGCCGTCTCGCTGCTCGGGGCGCACCACCGGACGGAACACCACGGCGGCGGCCGCCCCCTCGACGACGATCCCGGACTCGGCGGCGTGCAACTGCTCGAGCCGCAGCCCCCACGGCAGCGGCGGCAGCGGGATCGGGACGTTCATGTGCGGCAGCAGTTGGCGGATCACCAGGGCCGTCACGCTCAGCCCGGCCACCGACAGGCCGCTGACCCGCAGCCACACGGTGCCGCCATCGAGCGTCAGCGCCGCGCGGCCGCTGACGCGGGCGAGCTGGCTGATACCGGGGACCGGCAGCGACGCCGAGGCGACCAGCCGGCCGTCCTGGAAGGCCAGCGCCAGGCCCGGTACCCGGCTGACCCGCGCCAGCTCCCCGTAGGGGAGCACCAACGAACCGGCGACGCGCTCGCAGGGCAGTTCGGTGGCGCGCCGCAACAGCAGGTCGCGCGCCGGCAGGTAGACGTTCGACAGCCGCGCCTGCAGGCTCGCCCCGGCGATCTCGCCCACCCGCAGGCCGCCGCCGGCGACCTCGATCCGGCCGTAACGACCGCGGATCACCTGGGTCAGGAAGGGCGCCCCGTGCACCCGCACCGCCGGCGGGTGGTCGAACGGCTCGGCCAGGTACTCGGACGCCTTGCGCTCGGCCAGCGACACGAGCGTGCGGTCGGCGAGGGCCGCGGCGAGGACCAGCGCCGCGACGACGGCGACCACGACGAGCACGTCGATCAGCACCGTCGTCCCTGCCGTCCCGTCGTCCCCGCCCCGTCCCGCCGGCCGGTCGCGTCAGACCCGGATCGCGAGGGTGAGCACGAACGCGACCGGCATCGTCAGGCACAGCGGGACCACGACGGCCAACACCGGCCGCAGTCGCCGGGCCAGGCCCGCATCCGGCATCGCGACATTGCTCTCGAGGTACGAGGCGCCGACCGCCAGCAGCGCCGCGATCGCCCCCAGGGACGCGCCGAGGAATGCGCCGCGGCCGTGCTCGAAGGCGCGGTGCACGTCCGACTGCAGCAGCAGGTAGCCGAGGGAGCACCCCAGCCCGGCGGCACCGACCACCCCCAGCAGCCCGCGTCGCACGTGCGGGTCGAAGCGCGGCAGCGGCGCCAGCAGGTCGACCAGGAACCCGATCGCCAGCGCCCCGGCGACCGCGGCCGCGACCCCGGAACTCGCCTGCGCCGCCAGCAGTCGCGGCATCTCGTGGCGCAACTGCACGATCGCGGGCAACGCGACGACCATCGCCACCAGCAGCGCGGTCATTCCCAGCGACTCGCTGACCCGCGCCCGTGCGGCGCCGCGCACCAGTTGGTGGGCGATCATGGCCGGCAGCGCCAGCCCCAGCACGGCGACCAGCGGGCCGAGCTGGCCGTGCGGCCAGACCGAGACGAGGACGTCGGCGCCCGCCGCCGCGAGCCCCGCGATCACAAGGGCACCGCGCCGCCCCGGCATGCGGGTCGCGAACACCCAGGCGAGGGCCAGCAACGCCTGGCCGGCCGCCACCGCCGCGAGCAGTGCCGTCGCCCCGACCCGCGCGGTGACGGCCAGGCCGGCGCCACACACCAGGGCCGCCACGAGCGAACCGGCGTGGTTGACCTCGGCCTCGGCGGCGGCGTCGGTCGGGTCGGTCACGGCGGTCATCGTCGCAGACCGCCGCCGGCCGTGTCGCAGCCCAAGCGGATGCCGTCCTGCGTGCTGAGGGGAACCCGGTGCGCGGCGGTCACGACCGATATTCTCCCTGGATGCAGGTCGACCTGCTCACCGCGGCCCAGCAAGCCACCACCGAGGTGCTTCCTGCCCTGGGGCTGCTGCCGCACCGTGTCACGGTGCTGCCCATGGAGGCCGGTCCGCTCGTCGACCGCACGCCGGGCGACGTGCTGCTCGTGGACGCGCGGCGCGACCTGGCCACCGCGAAGGCCTTCCTCAACGTCCTCGCCGCGGCCGAGATCGGTGCCCCCGTCCTGGCGGTCGTCACGGAGGGGGGGCTGGTCGCGGTCTCGGCGGACTGGCCGGTGGCCGACGTCGTCCTGGACACCGCCGGACCGGCGGAGCTCGACGCGCGACTGCGGCTGGCGTTCGAGCGGCGGGCGGCGGCCGAACCGGACCAGGGGGACCTGCTCGACATCGGCGACCTCACGATCGACGAGGCGACCTACGCCGCGCGGCTGTCCGGCCGCCCGCTCGATCTCACCTACAAGGAGTTCGAACTGCTCAAGTTCCTCGCCCAGCACCCCGGGCGGGTGTTCAGCCGGGCGCACCTGGTGCAGGAGGTGTGGGGGTACGACTACTTCGGCGGCACCCGCACCGTGGACGTGCACGTGCGACGGTTGCGGGCCAAGCTCGGTCCCGAGCACGAGGCGCTGATCGACACCGTACGCAACGTGGGCTACAAGTTCGTGCGTCCGCCGGCCGTCGCGGCGCGCGAGTCGATCGGGCAACCGACCCACTAGCGTCGCGCAGGTGATCCCCCCCGAGGTACCCCCACTCGATGCGCCGGCCGCCGCCGCCGTGCGCGACCTGGCCGCCGACGTGACGCGCCGGGGCGGGGGCCCACCGCTGTCGGACGCGGCGTTGGGGCGCCTGCGCTCCCCGGCTGCCCGGCACTGGCGCACCGCCGCCGGCTACGCACAGCTCGCCGACGGCTCGCTGGAACTGCTCGCCGCCGACGCGCGCTCGCTCGAACCGCTGCTGGACGCCGTCGAGCGCGACGTCGCGACCGCGTTCCTGGTCTGGTCCCACGGGGCCGGCAGCGCGGTCGGTGCCACACTCGAGGGTCGCGGCTACCACCGCATCCGGGTCCTGCACCGGCTGGTCCGCGGTCTGCAGGACCTCCCCGCGGCGCGCCCGCTGCCGACAGGGATCGAGGTGCGCGCGCTGCGCGTCGGGGTGGACGAGGACGCCTGGCTGCGCGTGAACGCGGCGGCCTTCGCCTCGCACCCGGAGCAGGGGCGCTGGAGCCGTGCCGACGTCGAGGAGCGCGAGGGCGAACCGTGGTTCCGGGCGGGCGACGTCCTGCTCGCGTGGCGCGACCGGGCACTGGCCGGATTCCACTGGACCAAGGTCCACCCGGACGGCCAGGGGGAGGTCTACATCCTCGGTGTCGACCCGTCGGCGCAGGGGACCGGGCTCGGCGGCGCACTGCTGGACGCCGGCCTGCACCACCTGGCCGGGCGCGGCTGCCCCACGGTCCTGCTGTACGTCGACGACGACAACAGCGCGGCGATGCGTCTCTACGAGCGCGCCGGGTTCTCGCCGGCCGACACCGACATCCAGTGGCGCCGCCCCGCCCCTGCCTGAGCGCCGCCGCAGGGTCAGAGCTGCATCACGATCGCCTTCGGCTCGGTGAAGAACTCCCGGCTGAAGGTGCCGCCCTCGCGCCCGACGCCGGAGTCGCCGACACCGCCGAACGGCGAGCGCAGGTCACGGACGAAGAAGCAGTTCACCCACACCGTCCCCGCACGCAGCCGGGACGCGACGCGGTGCGCCCGCGAGAGGTTCTCGGTGAACAGCATCGCGTTCAGCCCGTACCGGGTGTCGTTGACCAG
>SCQZ01000099.1 GCA_004299665.1 Jatrophihabitans sp. | reverse complement strand
CGGTCAGGACGAACCGGCCCGGCCGGGAGTCCCGGTTGAGCTCGGCCTTGATGGCGTCCAGGATCTCGGGTACGTGTTGGTATTCATCGACGCACACAGGGCCGGGCGCCGACGCGAACACCGCAGGGTCCGCGGCGACCGAAGCCCGGGTTTCCGCGTCATCCAAATCGATGACGGGCACGTCGTGACGTGCGGCGATAGCCCTCAGCAGGGTCGACTTTCCCACCGCGCGGGCTCCTGCAAGTGCGATGACCGGCTCGTCCCGCATCCGTCCCAGGATGACCGGAAGTAGCGCACGCTTGACCGGTCCGGCCAACTTGATCGTCATCCTGCTCCTGTTCCACAGATTCGCGATACAGTGTTCTGCGGAATCGCGGATGTCGCAACTGCGAAATCGCGGGCAGCTGTCTCACGGATCCGCGGTGAGCTCTCCTCCGGCACCTCGTATCAGGCCGGGTCCATGCCCGTCGGGAACTCGCTCACCCAGCCTCCCCGGGACCCGCGGTGCCGGGTCGAGCGCCGCGCATCCGGTGCCCGGTCACCGTCGTCCCGCACTGACGCGTAACGTCAATCGGCGATGACCTCCGATGTCCGCGCCGGTGCGCCGCAGGCAGACGACCGGGACGCGGTCGGGGCCGGCAGCACTGCGTCCGTGGCGCCGTGGCGTCGCGGTGAGCGCGGCCAGATAGCGCTGCTGTCCTTCGCGCACGGGGTGCAGCACTTCTACGCCGCGTCGCTGGCCTTCAGCTACCCGTACGTGGTCGCCCACTTCGGCATCTCGTACGCGCTGCTCGGCGGCGTCCTCGGGGCGGCAGGGGTCGTCGGTGGGCTGCTGCAGGCCCTTGCCGGGCTGGTGCGCCGCGTCTCGGCCCGCTGGCTGCTGGTCGGGCAGGACATCGGGCTGGCCGCGACGTTGCTGCTGGCCGCGCTCGCGCCGGTGTTCGCCGTCTTCGCGCTCGCCCGCTGCCTGGCCTCGATCGTCCAGTGGCCGCAGCACCCGGTGGGCAGCGCCTACCTGTCCGACCGGGTGCCGCACCGGCGCTCCGTCGCCCTGTCGTGGCACACGATCGGGGGCAGCATCGGGACGCTTGTCGTTCCCCTGGTCGCCGGCGTCGTGAACGCCGCGTGGGGGTGGCGCTGGGCGCTGGGCGTGTTCGTGCCCGGCATCGCGCTCGGCGCGCTGGTGCTGTGGCTGCGGATGGAGGATCCCGCGCGCCCGGCCGCGGCACCGTCCGTTGCGGCACCGTCCGTTGCGACGCCGCCGGTTGCGGCACCGCCCGCCGCGGTGTCGCTCGTGTCGGTGCTGCGCCGGCGGACCGTGCTGGCCATCCTGGCCGCCGGGGTGGTGGCCGCGGCGGGGCGGGGCCTGGGCGTGCTCACGGCCTACATCCCGGCGTTCCTGAGCGACGGCCGGCACCTGGACAGCGTCACCACGGGTGCTCTGTTCACCGTCGTGCTGGTCGGCAGCGTCGTGGGGCCGGCCTTCGCCGGGTGGCTGGCGGACCGGGTCGGGCGGCGCCGCGTCCTGCTGGCGGTGTACCCGCTGGCGGCGCTGTGCCTGGCCGGCTACGTCTCGGTCGGCTCGTCGACGTGGGCGCTGGCCGGCGTGGGGCTGCTCGTCGGCGTCTTCGCGTACGCCGAGTCGCCGCTGCTGCAGTCGTTGTTCGCGGACGCGACGCAGGGCGCCAACTCCCGGTCCGTGTTCGGGGTGTTCTTCGCGATCGCCTACGGCGTCGGTGCGATCTGGACCGCGGTGGTGGGGTGGCTGGTGACCGCGCACGGGTTCCGCACCGCCTTCGTGGTGATGGCGGTGTCCTTCGTCGTGGCCGGGTTGCTGATACTCGTCGCCCGCGAGCACCCGGCAGCCGCGCCGGCGAGCTGATCGGGACGGCCGTCAGGCCGCGGTCAGGCGGGGTGCTCCCGGCGGTCACCGGCCCACTCGACGTGGAAGCTGCCGTCGCGGTCCACCCGCCGGTAGGTGTGGGCGCCGAAGTTGTCCCGCAACCCCTGCAGCAGCGCCGCCGGGAGCCGCCCCGCCCGCAGCGCGTCGTAGTACGACAGCGACGAGGCGAAGGCCGGCGTCGGGATGCCCGCCAGCGCGGCACGCGAGACCACGCGGCGCCAGGACAGCACCCCCGAGCGCACCGCCTGCGCGAAGTACGGCGCGACGAGCAGGCTCGGCAGCTCGGGATCGGCGGCGTATGCCTCCCGGATGCGGTCCAGGAACCGCGCGCGGATGATGCACCCGCCCCGCCAGATCGTCGCCATCGCGCCGCGGTCGACGTCCCAGCCGTACTCGGACGAGCCGGCGGTGATCAGGTCGAACCCCTGGGCGTACGCGACGACCTTGGAGGCGTACAGGGCGCGGCGGACGTCGTCGACGAAGGCGTCGCGATCCTCGGTAGTCAGCGGTGGTGCGACATCCGAGCCGAATGTGTTGCGGGCGGCCGAGCGTTGTTCGGCCTGACCTGAAAGCGACCGGGCGAAGGTCGCCTCGGCGATGCCGGTGATGGGAACACCGAGGTCCAGCGCGGTCTGCACCGTCCAGCGGCCGGTGCCCTTCTGCTCGGCCTGGTCCAGGACGACGTCGACGAACGGCCGGCCGGTCGCGGTGTCGACCTGGTCCAGCACGTCGGCGGTGATCTCGATGAGGAACGACTCGAGGTCGCCCTCGTTCCAGTCGCGGAAGGTGCCGGCCAACTCCGCGGGGGTCGCGCCCAGGCCGGCGCGCAACAGGTCGTACGCCTCGCCGATCAGTTGCATGTCCGCGTACTCGATGCCGTTGTGGACCATCTTGACGAAGTGCCCCGCGCCGTCGGCCCCGACGTGCACGCAGCACGGCGTCCCCTCCACCTGCGCGGCGATCGACTCGAAGATCGGCCCGAGCCTGGCGTAGGACTGCGCGGATCCGCCGGGCATGATCGACGGGCCGAGCAGCGCCCCCTCCTCGCCGCCGGAGACACCGCAGCCGACGAAGTGCAGCCCGCGTGCGCGCAGCGCCGCCTCCCGCCTGCGGGTGTCGGCGAAGTGGGCGTTGCCGCAGTCGACGACGATGTCGTCCGGGTCGAGCAGCGGGACGAGTTCGTCGATGACCGCGTCCGTCGGTGCACCCGCCTGCACCATGACGATCACCGCCCGGGGCCGTCGCAGCGAGGCGACGAATCCCGCCAGCGACTCGCTCGCGACGAAGGTCCCCTCGGCGCCGTGCTGCGTCACGAGGCTGCGGGTGCGCTCGGGCGAGCGGTTGTGCAGCGCGACGGCGTGGCCGTGCCGGGCGAGGTTGCGCGCCAGGTTGCGGCCCATCACCGCAAGACCGGTCACGCCGATATCGGCGAGCGTCTCGGAGGTCATGGGGGCCACCCTACGAAAGGCGCCGGGGCCGCCGCCGCGAGCCTGCGCCGGGTGGACCACCTGGCAGACTCGCCCGCGTGGAGATCTGGGTGAACCCGGCCTGTTCCAAGTGCCGCAGCGCGCTGTCGATCCTGGACGAGGCCGGGGTCGGCTACACCGTCCGGCGCTACCTCGAGGACCCGCCCGACGCGTCCGAGATCGAGGCGGTCCTGGCACGGCTCGGGCTGCAGCCGTGGGACATCACCCGCACCGGCGAGCCGGACGCGAAGGACCTGGGCGTGGCGTCCTGGCCGCGCGACGCCGCGAACCGGGCCCGGTGGATCGACGCGCTCGCCGCGCACCCCAGGCTGATCCAGCGGCCGATCATCACCGCGGACGACGGCGCCACCGTGGTCGCCCGCTCACCGGAGGCCGTCCGGTCCGTCCTGGGCCGATGAGCCGGCCGGTGAGCCGGGCCGGCGACGTGCCCGGCCGGCCGGAGCGCGCCTGCCTTGCGTCGCGGGTCGGCGCTGGAACAATCTGAGCCATGACCGGTCCCACGCAGCCGCCGGGCGGCCAGAGCGATCCCGACCCGCAGCCGGCCACCCCGCCCGCGCCCCCGGCGCCCGCCGCACCGTCCGGCGCGCCGTACCCGCCGCCCGCCCCGTCGTACCCGCCGCCGGCTGACGCCGGGACGTACGGCACCTACCCGCCGCCCCCCGCGGCCGGGTCGTACGGCACCTATCCGCCGCCGGCCGGCGCCGGGACGTACGGCACGTACCCGCCGCCCACGGCGAGCGGGACGTACGGCGGGTACCCGCCCGCACCGCCGCCGATGACGGCGCCCCAGGTGGGCCCGGGCGGGCTGGTCCTGGACCAGGCCAGCGGCCTGTACCTGCCGCCGGGCACCCAGTTGGCATCGGTGGGCCGTCGCATCGGCGCCTACTTCCTGGCGATCCCGCTGGCGATCGTCACGCTGGGGATCGGCTACGTCGTGTGGGGCCTGATCGTGTGGGGGAGGGGCACCACCCCCGCGCTGCAGGTGCTCGGGATGCGGTGCTACCAGCCGGACACCCACACCGTCCCCGGCTTCTGGCGCATGGCGCTGCGGGAGGTCGTCGGGCGCATCGTCGACGGCATCTTGAGCCTCATCACCGAGATCACCTCGTTCGTGCTGTTCTGCACCAGCGCGAAACGGCAGAGCCTGCACGACCTCGTCGGCGGCACCGTGGTGCTGCACGACCCCGGGAAGGTCCTGGGCTGAGCGGTCCTCAGCCCAGGTCGAGCCCGGGGTAGAGCGGGTTGGCGGCGAGCAGCTCGCCGGCCGCCGCGTTGGTCTTGTCGGCGACGCCGTCGGCGATGACGTACTTGGCCTTGCCCGGACCGCCACCGGCCGCCGCCGCCGGCGTCGTGGCCGACAGCACGTCCACGATCAGTTCGGCGACGCGGTCGAACTCGTCGGCGCCGAAGCCCCGCGACGTCAGCGCGGGCGTGCCGATGCGGACGCCGGAGGTGTACCACGCGCCGTTCGGGTCACGCGGGATCGAGTTGCGGTTGGTGACGATCCCGGAGTCCAGCAGCGCGGACTCGGCCTGGCGGCCGGTCAGGCCGAACGTCGAGACGTCCAGCAGGCACAGGTGGTTGTCGGTCCCGCCGGTGACCAGCCGCGCCCCGCGCCGCATGAGCCCGTCGGCGAGTACGTGCGCGTTGTCGGCGACGGCCTGCGCATAGGTCGCGAACTCCGGGCGGCGGGCCTCCGCCAGCGCCACCGCCTTGGCGGCCATCACGTGCCCGAGCGGCCCGCCCAGGACCATCGGGCAGCCGCGGTCGACGGAATCGGCGTACTCCGGCTGACACAGCACCAGCCCCCCGCGCGGCCCGCGCAGCGACTTGTGCGTGGTGGTGGTGGTGACGTGCGCGTACGGCACCGGGTCCTCGTCGCCGGTGAAGACCTTGCCCGCGACCAGCCCGGCGAAGTGGGCCATGTCGACCATGAGGGTGGCCCCGACCTCGTCGGCGATCTCGCGCATCCTGGCGAAGTCCACCCGCCGCGGATAGGCCGAGTAGCCCGCGATGAGCACCAGCGGCCGGAACTCGCGGGCCTTCGCCGCGACCTCGTCGTAGTCCAGCAGCCCCGTCCCGGGATCGGTGCCGTACGAGGACTGGGAGAACATCTTGCCGCTGATGTTGGGCCGGAAGCCGTGCGTGAGGTGCCCGCCCGCGTCCAACGACATCCCCAGCGCCCGCTGGTTGCCCAGGGCCGCGCGCAGCCGTTCCCAGTCGGCCTCCGACAGGTCGTTGACGTGCTTCACGCCGGCCTCGGCCAGCGCCGGCGACTCGATGCGCTGGGCGAGGATCGCCCAGAAGGCGACCAGGTTGGCGTCGATGCCGCTGTGCGGCTGGACGTACGCGTGCGGCGTGCCGAACAGGGCCCGGGCATGGTCGGCGGCCAGCCGCTCGACGGTGTCGATGTTCTGGCAGCCCGCGTAGAACCGGTGCCCGATCGTGCCCTC
>SCQZ01000098.1 GCA_004299665.1 Jatrophihabitans sp. | reverse complement strand
CCGGGACGTGCAGGGCACGGAACTGTGCGGCGCGATCGGTCATATTGCTCGCTCCTGGGGGTACCTCCCGCTTGCGGGGGACAGATGTCGCTCGGTCACCACACCACCGTAGGGTGCTCACCTGTGCCCGCGCTTCGCGTCATGACCTACAACGTGCGCTCGATGCGTGACGACCGGGGCGCACTCGGGCGGATGATCGGCTCGGCAGAGCCGGACGTCGTGCTCGTGCAGGAGGCACCGCGTTTCGCCCGCTGGCGCTCGCTGTGCGCCGAACTCGCTCGGCGTAGCGGACTGGTCGTCGTCGGCGGGGGGCGACCGGCCGCCGCGAACCTGATCCTGACCAGCCTGCGGGTCGACGTCGCCGCGACGCACGACGTGCGCTTCAGCACCGACCCCGGCCTGCACCACCGCGGGGCCGCGATCGCCGTGCTGCGGCTCGGCGACACCCGGTTCGCCGTCGCCGGCACCCACCTGGACCTGCGGGAGCCGCCGCGGCTGCGGCACGTCGACGAACTGAACGAGGCGGTGGCGCGGCACGTCCCCGACGGCGTCCCGGTGATCGTCGGCGGGGACCTCAACGACCGTCCGGGCAGCCGCACCTGGCAGGCGATCGAGGCCGGTCGCGTGGACGTGTGGGCGGCCGCGGGGCAGGGGGACGGTTTCACCTCGACCGCCGCCGACCCGCACCAGCGCATCGACGCCCTGTTCGCGGACCCGCGGTGGGTGCCGCGCCGCGCCCGCGTCGTGCGGCACCCCGACGAGGCAGCCGCCAGCGATCACCTGCCGCTGGTCGCCGACCTCGACCTGTGAACCTGCCGCCCTAGCCGGCGCGCTCGGCGTCGGCCACCTGCCCGAACACGTCGAACAGCGCCAGGTCGGCGGCGGCGCGGCCCGCACCGTACCCCGCCTGGTTGCTGATGCTGATGCCGCGTTCGACCAGGTCCGGGAACAGCCGGCGGAACGCGTCGGTGACCTCGTCGTCGCGGGCGGCGAGGACGGGCAGCAGCGCGCCGCCGGAACCGGCGTCGGCCTCGGCCTCGGCGTGCTCGCTCGTGTCGCGCAGCCGCTCGCCGATGCGGGAGGCGTAGGCCACGAGGAACGACTGCCGGAACGAACGGGTGCGCGAGCGCCCCGAGCGGGTCAGGTGCGGCCCGGTCGCGGTCATTGCCCGGGTGGCCTGCACCAGCAGGGACGCGGTGAACAGCTCGACGGTGTCCAGGTCGCGGGCGTCCCCGATGACGGTGACGAACCCCCACCGCTCGCTGATCACGCTGCGGCAGTGGTTTGCCTGCGCGATCGCGTCGACGAGCAGAGCCTTGGCGACGACGTACGGGGCATCGAGCCACAGCCGCCGCACCGCGGGTTCGGCGCGCGTCGCGCGGCTGTCGACCTCGGCGAGGCTGTGCGCGATCGCGTGCCGGGTCATCAGCTCCTGCGCCTTGGCCGTGAGCGCGTCGGCCTCGTCGGCGAACTCGGAGGACTCCGCCTTGGCCAGCAGCGCCCGCACCCGTCGCAGTACCCGTTCGTCGACGGCACCCCCGGCGCCCGCCCGCGCTGCCGCCCGGAACCGGCCGGGCGCGCTCATCACGCTCGCCACGACCGGCAGCGAGCACAGCAGGGTCAGGAGGGTCATGAGGTCCTCACGCGCCGCGGCCCACGAATCCCGGTGGCGCAGCGCCCAGTTCCCGCACGGCACGGCCGGTGTCGCGCCGGCCAGCTGGTCGCGCCAGACCGGATCGACCCGGCTCTGCGGGTACGCCGCGGTGCGGGCGAGGACCAGGCCCTGCAGGTAGGTCGCGGTGTCGCGGTCCAGCCGCCGCTCGCCCAGTTCGGCCAG
>SCQZ01000097.1 GCA_004299665.1 Jatrophihabitans sp. | reverse complement strand
CCGGCCGTCAGCGACGCGCGGGACAGACGCGCCCACCGATCCCGGTCGGGGTCGGTCGCCTGCCGCCAGATCAGCGCGCCGCCGACGCAGGCGAGCAGCGTCGGGACGAACAGCCACCCGACGGTCCCGGTCCGGGTCAGCGAGCCGACCAGCACGATCGCCACGACCGCCCCGACGAGGTACTCCAGCCACTGCGGCAGCCGCGCGCGGCCGGTGCCGGGCCGGGCCGGAAGCACGATCCAGTAGGTGCCGTACAGGGCCACGCCGAGCCCGCCCGCCAGCGCCAGCACCGCGAAGGCGATGCGCACCCAGCGGGTCCGGACGGCCAGGTGGTCCGCGATCCCGGCTGCGACTCCGCCGAGGACACCCTGCTCCGGGACGCGGTACAGCCTGCGCGGGGGTGCGGTGACGGCGATCACCGGTCCATCCTCGCCTCCGGACGGGTGCCGCGGCATCCGGATCTGCCCCCGGACGTGCCGGGCCCGGGATCAGGGTGCGAATCAGGGATCCTCCTGATGCGGTTGTGGTGCCGTCCACGGCAGCCTTGCTCCCATGACCGACACGACTGTCCTGCCCCCGCACCCGACGACGCCGCCGCCCGGACAGCGGGTGCTGCGGCGCAGCCGCACCGATCGCGTCGGCGCCGGTGTGGCGGGCGGGCTCGGGGCGTACTTCGGCGTCGACCCCGTGCTCTTCCGGGTGCTGTTCGCCGTCGCGGCCTTCTTCGGCGGCGCGGGGGTGCTGGCCTACCTCGTGGCCTGGGCGGCCATCCCCGACGAAGGGGAGCCGAACGCGCCGGTCGACCGCTTCGTCGCCGGACTGCGGACGCACCGCGTCCCGGTGTGGCTGGCCGCCGTGGTCGCCGGCCTGGTGCTGTGGGCGCTGGCGTTCTCCTGGTGGGCGCCCGGCCCGTTCTTCCCGGTGATCCTCGTGGTGCTGGTCCTGGTGGCGGTGTTCAGCCGGCGCGGCGGCGCGTCCACGCCCGCGCAGCCTGCGGCACCCGCGGCCGGGCCGGTCGACCTGCGCAAGGACGGCGCCGGAGGCCCCGGCGCGACCGATCCCGGTGCGACGTTCCCCGGTGCGACGTTCCCCGGCGCCGCCGACCCCGGCGCCAGGGACCTCGGCGCGGCGACGCGCTCCTGGGTCGCCGCGGCCCGCGCGGCCAGCGCCGAGCGGCGCCGCCGTGCCTTCCCGGTCCGGATCACGGTGCTGATCGCCCTCGTGCTGACCCTCGTGTCGCTCGGGATCGCCGACGCGGTAGGGGGTGTCCGGCTGCCCGTCTACTTCTGGGTGACGCTCGGCATCGTTGGGGCCGGGTTGCTGGTCGGCCTGGCCCTGCGACGCACCCCGTGGTCGATGACGGCGTTGCTGATCCCGGCGCTCGTCGGCACGATCGCCTTCGGCAACACCGGCGCGTCGCTGCACGACGGCGTCGGACGCAAGGACTGGACCCCGCTCGGCGCCGCTCACCTGGCCGGCGACTACCGGCTGGCGTTCGGCCAGGGCAACCTGGATCTGAGCCGGATCGGCGATCTCGGCTCGCCGCGCACCGTCGAGGTCACCATGGCGGCCGGGCAGGCGGTGCTCACCCTGCCCCGGACCCTGAACGCGACGGTCTACGCGAACGTGCGCATCGGCGCCATCGAGGTCGACAACGCGGTGGTGGCGTCCACCCGCGGCGGGTCTTTCCACCGCATCAACGGCTACGACATCGAGCGCACCGTGCTGCCGCCGGACGGCGCGAGCGGGGCTGCGCTGACGATCGTCGTGCACCTGGCCGACGGCCAGATCTCCGTCCGTCGCACCTGAGTCGTCACCGGAGCGGCACGGCACGTCTGCGTGCTACGAGTTGTGCTGCGCGACGTTGATCACGTGCCCGTCCGGGCTGCGGACGAAGAACCGGCGAATGCCCCACGGCTCGTCGGTGAGCGGGTGGACGATCTTGTAGTCGCGGCGCTGCGCCTGCTCGTACGCGGCATCGACGTCGCCGACCTTGATCGTCATCACGGAGTCCTCCGGCGCCGTCGCGTCCCGGGTCACCACCTGGACGCACGCCCCCGAGTCGGCGGAGCCGAACCGGGCCACCCAGCCCTGGTTCATGACATCCTCTGTCAGCCCGAGGAACCCGAAGAACTCCCTCGCCCGCTCGACGTCGTCGGTGTGCAGGTTGGTGATCGCTGCCAACGCCTTCATCGCCCGAGTCTGGCAAGGTCGGCAGCGATCACCTCGACCGGGCCTCGGAGCCGAGCTGCCGACTGGTCGTCCAGCGCCAGCCCGGACGGCAGGGTCAGTACGACGGCAGGCTCGGGTCGATCTGGTTCACCCACGCCGTGACCCCGCCCTGCACGTGCACCGCGTCGGCGAAGCCGGCGTTCTTGACCGCGGCCAGCGTCTCGGCCGAGCGCACGCCCGTCTTGCAGTACATGACGATCTGCCTGTCCTGCGGCAGCGAGGCCAGCGCGTCACCGCGCAGGATCTCGTCCTTCGGTATCAGCACCGAGCCGGGGATCGACACGATCTCGTACTCCGCGGGCTCGCGCACGTCCACCAGGTAGATCGGCTTGTCCGAGTCGATGAGGTCCTTCAGCTCCGCCGCGGTGATCGTCGACCCGGCCGCCGCCTGCTGCGCCTCCTCGGACACCACGCCGCAGAACGCCTCGTAGTCGATCAGTTCGGTGACGGTCGGGTGCTCGCCGCAGACCGCGCAGTTCGGGTCCTTGCGCACGTTGATCTTGCGGAACTCCATCTCCAGCGCGTCGTAGACCATCAACGAACCCACCAGCGGCTCGCCGATCCCGGTCAGCAACTTGATCGCCTCGTTGGTCTGCAGCGCGCCGATCGTCCCGCACAGCACGCCCAGCACACCGCCCTCGGCGCAGGACGGGACCATGCCCGGCGGCGGCGGCTCCGGGTACAGGCACCGGTAGCACGGGCCGTACTCGGCCCAGAAGACCGACGCCTGCCCGTCGAAACGGTAGATCGAGCCCCACACGTACGGCTTGCCCAGCAGCACGCACGCGTCGTTCACCAGGTAGCGGGTGGCGAAGTTGTCGGTCCCGTCGACGATCAGGTCGTACTGCGCGAAGATCTCGAGGGCGTTGGAGGAGTCCAGCCGCTGCTCGTGCAGGTTGACCGTGATGAGCGGGTTGATCTCGGTAATCGACTCGCGCGCGGACTGCGCCTTCGACTTGCCGATGTCGCTCTGGCCGTGGATGATCTGCCGCTGCAGGTTCGACTCGTCGACGACGTCGAAGTCGATGATCCCCAGGGTCCCCACGCCCGCCGCGGCGAGGTAGAGCAGCGTCGGCGACCCCAGGCCGCCGGCGCCGATGCACAGCACCTTGGCGTTCTTGAGGCGCTTCTGTCCCGCCATCGCGACGTCCGGGATGATCAGGTGGCGGCTGTACCGGCGCACCTCGTCGATCGAGAGGGACTCGGCTGGTTCCACGAGCGGCGGCAACGACACGACTGGCGTCCTCACTGGTTTGCGGCAACTGCCGGGACAACCCCGCAGCGGGGGCGGGCATTCCCAGTGTCCCCCGTCAGCGGCGCGCTGCGGCACCCGCCCCGCCCGGGGCGGGTCAGTCGCCGCCGATCTGGAACTCGCTGTTCTGCGGGGTGTCCGGTGCCTCGACGCCGGGCGCGTCCTTCGCCCCCGGCGGGTACGGCCACGGGTTGGCCTGGCACATCCTGCCCGTCGCGGCGTCCTTGAGCCCGATCGTCTGCTGCATCATCGTCGGCGCCAACCCGTTGGACAGGCACTCGTGGGCATGTTCGTGACCGAGCGCGTGACCGTCCTCGTGGTTGATCATGTATTCGCGGTACGCCGTGAGGTCGCCGATGTACTCCGCGTCGCCGCGCACCCACCGGGCGTCGTTGATGACGACCCGGTTCACCGGGCTCGTGGCCCCGGCCGCGATGTAGCACGAGGTCTCGATCGGGATGTCGTAGCCGCAGAGCTTGCGCACCGTCATGACCGACACGAGCGTGACGTGGAAGTCGATGTGCCCGGAGTCGACCCGCTGCAGCGACACGCCGTGACCCGACCACGACCGCGGGTCCGCCAGGGTCGCGTCCACCAGGGATGCGAACTGGTTCACGTCGATCCCGGTGATGCCGTTCTCCACCTCGATCGAGTAGCGCGACAGCGGGCCGGAGCCGACGACGGGCGAGGTGCCGGGCAGCACCTGGAAGGTCCCGTCGCCCTGGACGGTGTAGGGGCCACCGGCGGGTAGCGCCGCGGCCTTGAGGACTGTGTTGTCGACCGGGCCCTGGGGGTGGTCCGCCTTGAGCGAGGTGTCTCCCCGTGCGACGGGAGGGGCCTGGTTCGCCGCCCGGCCGGCCGTCCGCGCGCCGCCCGAGGAATGGCCCGGCGAGGACCTCGGGCCGTTGTGGACCGTCAGCAACGCCATGATCGTCACGACCGACAGGATCGGCAGGGCGTACGCGCGCCATCCGTAGCGGCGGGTGAAGTCGCGCCACGCCGCGCGGAAACCCTCCGGCGCGATGTCCCCGTCGAACGTCGCGGCAGCGCGACGACGGGCGAAGGCCACGTCATCGGCCGATCGCTGCGCCGGATGCGCCAGCAGTTGTGGGTCGCGCGCCGCCACGACAGTCAGAGTGCCACAGCGGATCGCATGGCCACGAAGGCGCGCGCGACGGTACGCGGGTCCTCCATCTGCGCGGTATGGCCGACGCCGTCGAGCATCAACTGCCGGGAGTCGGGGATCGCCGCCGCGACGTAGCCGAGCAGGTCCGGTGCGACGAGCCGGTCGCACGTGCCCCACACCACGAGGGTGGGCGCGGTGATCGCACGCATCGCCTGCCACGCGACCCGGGGCGCGGCGAACTGCGACCTGCCGAGTCCGCGCGTCGAGCGCAGGAACGCCTCGTCCGCCCACGGCATGGACAGCCGGGCGCGGGTCTGCTCGACGTCCTCGGCCAGTCGCGGGCCGGGATAGCGGTCCGGATCGCCGAAGCACAGCCGGATCAGCATCGCCACGCGCTTGTCGGCGGGCACGCGCCGGGCGGTGCGGCGCAGCGCGAGTTCACCCAGGCCCGGCACGGCCATGACGATCATGCGGGGATCGTGCTTGAGCGGGTGCACCCGCCACCGCTTCACGTCCGGCACCGCCGGGGACACCAGCGTGAGGGTCCGGACCAGGTCGGGGCGTTGTGCCGCCACCAGGATGCTGATCGCGCCGCCCATGGAGTTGCCGAACAGGTGGACCGGTCCGCGGCCGGACTGCTCGAGATACGCGATCACCGTGCCGGTGTGGTCCTGCAGGCGGTAACGGCCGTCCCGCGACGGCCCCGACAGGCCGTGCCCGGGCAGGTCGATCGCGTCGGTGTCCAGGTACGGACGCGACTGGTGGGCGAGGTCCGTCCAGTTCAGGGCGGAGCCGCCCAGACCGTGCACCATGACCGCGGGCTCGGCGTGCTCGCCGCCGGGGGTGTGGCGGATGCTCAGATCGACGCCGTCGCACCGCACGACACGCGCCGCGGGCGCCTGCGGGGCGGCGCCGTCGGCGAGCGGGAGGTCCGCGAGAGTCGCGGTCGGCGCGGTGCGCGGCGGGGTGCGGGACATCGCGGCAGGCTATGCGCTCTTGCGCCGCGCGGGCACCCGCTTGGCCGCCGCCTGCTTCGCCGGTGCCTTCGTCGTCGCCGCCGCCTGCTTCGCGGACGCCTTCGTCGCCGCGGGCGCCTTCTTGGCGGTCCCGTTCTTGCCGGTCCCGTTCTTGGCGGGGGTCTTCGCCGCCGCGGGCGCCTTCTTGGCGCGGGTCCTCGCCGCCGCTGCCTTCGCCGGTGCCGCCGCCTGCGGGGCCTCGCCGCGGCTGCGCTTGGCCGCCTCGACCGACGCACGCAGCGCGGCCATCAGGTCGACGACGTTGCCGGCCGTCGGCTGGGCCGACTCGGGCTCCACGACCTGCCGCCCCTCGACCTTGGCATCGATCACCTGCTGCAGCGCGGCGCGGTAGTCGTCGCTGAAGGCCGCTGGGTCGAAGTCGCCCGCCATGCTGTCCACGAGCGAGGCGGCCATCTGCCGCTCCTGCGGGCGCAGTGTGAGATCGCTGTCCAGGAAGGCGAAGTCCGGCGTCCGCACCTCGTCCGGCCAGACCATCGTCTCCAGCACGATCACGCCCTCGCGCACCCGCAGCGTCGCGAGTTGCTCGCGGTTGCGGATCGCGACCTTGACCACACCCACCATCTCGCTGTCGACGAGCGCGTCGCGCAGCAGCAGGTAGGGCTTGAGCGCGTTCTGCTCGGGCTCGAGGTAGTACGAGCGCGCGAAGTAGATCGGGTCGATCTGCTCGGCCGGCACGAACTGCAGCACGTCGACCGTCTTCGCCGTCGGCAGCGGCAGGTCCTTGAAGTCGTCGTCGGTGAGCACCACCGTCTCCCCGGACGGCAACTCGTAGCCCTTCGCGATCTCGCCGAACGCGACCTCCTGGCCGTCGGCCTCGGCGACCCGCCGGTACCGGATCCGGGAACCGTCGCTGCGGCGGACCTGGTGGAACGAGACGTCCTTCTCCTCGGTCGCGGAGTACAGCCTCACGCCGATGCTCACCAGCCCGAAGGACACGGTGCCCTTCCAGATCGATCGCATGCCTGACAATCGTACGGGTGAGGGCATCGCGGGAAAACGTTGCGCGTGTCCCCGGGCAAACCCCGCGGCCGATGCTCGCCACCGCCGTCGACGAACTGCCACGCGGCGAGCAGTGGGCCTTCGAGTTCAAGTGGGACGGCGTGCGCGCACTGCTCGACGTCGGGGAACACGGTGTGCGCATCTTCAGCCGCCTCGGCAACGACGTGAGCGTCGCGTACCCGGAACTGGTCGCCCTCGCCGCCGGCGCCGAGGACGCCCTGCTCGACGGCGAGATCGTCGCCCTCGGCCGGGACGGCCGGCCCTCGTTCGAGCTGTTGCAGTCGCGCATGCACGTGCAGTCGGGGGGCGAGGCGGCGCGGCTGGCACGATCCACGCCGGTGACCTTCGTCGTGTTCGACCTGCTGCGCCGCTACGGCGTCGACCTCACGCGGCGGTCGTACGCGCAGCGGCGCGCCACCCTCGAACGGTGGCTGGGCGAGGCCCCGGGATGGACCCTGAGCCCGTCGTTCGATGACGGCGGGGCGACGCTGGCGGCCGCACGCGAGAACGGCCTGGAGGGCGTGGTCGCGAAGCGGCTCGATGCGCCGTACCGTCCGGGCGTCCGCAGCGAGGACTGGCGCAAGCTCAAGTTCGCACGGACCGGGGAGTTCGTCGTCGTCGGCTGGGAGGCAGCGGCCGCGCGCCCGCACGAGTTGAGCTCGCTGGTCCTGGCGCGGTTCCGCGACGGGACGCTGCAGTACGCGGGCAAGGCCGGCAGCGGCATCACCGCCCGCACGGCGCGCGCGGTGCGCGCCCTGCTACGGCCGCGCGAGGACTGCGCGCTCGCCGAACGACCGCCACCGAGCCGCGGCCGGGTGGTCCGCTGGTGCGAGCCCGAGGTGGTGGTGGAGATCGAGTTCACGGCGATGACGGCCGAGGGCAGGCTGCGCCATCCGGTGTTCCGCGGCGTGCGGGCCGACAAGGTGGCGGAGCAGGCCGATGGCTAGCCAGAGCGTGCAGGTGGAGGGGCGGACGCTGGCGCTGACGAACCTGGACAAGGTGCTCTACCCGGCCACCGGCTTCACCAAGGGCGAGGTGATCGACTACTACACGCGCGTCGCGCCGGTCCTGCTCCCCCACCTCGCCGACCGCCCGCTCACCGTGAAGCGCTACCCGAACGGCGTCGACGGCCCGTTCTTCTTCGAGAAGAACGCGGCGCGCGGAACGCCCGACTGGGTGCGCACCGTGACCCTTCCCGTCCCCGGGTCGACGAAGGACCGCGAGACGATCGACTACGTCGTCGTCGAGGAACTGGCCACGCTCGTGCGGCTGGCGAACCTCGCCGCCCTGGAACTGCACGTGCCGCAGTGGGTCGTGCCGCGGCGGGGGAAGATCCGCACCGACCTGCTGGTCTTCGACCTCGACCCCGGCCCGCCGGCGACGATCGAGCAGTGCTGCGAGGTCGCGCTGCTGCTGCGCGACCTGCTCGCCGCCGACGGGCTCAGCCTGTTCGCCAAGACCTCCGGATCGAAGGGCATGCAGGTGTCCGCACCGATCCGGGTGGACGACCCGGGACTGCCGTCGCGGTTCGCGCAGTCGGTGGCGCTGCGACTGGAGCGCGAGCGGCCCGACCTCGTCGTCTCGCGGATGACCAGGTCGCTGCGGCCGGGGAAGGTGCTGGTCGACTGGAGCCAGAACAACCCGGCCAAGACGACGGTCGCCCCCTACTCGCTGCGCGCCCGGGAGGCGCCCACCGTCTCGACCCCGCTGACCTGGGACGAGGTGGCCGGCGGCACCGGGCTGCGCTTCACCGCGGACCAGGTGCTCGAGCGCGTGGCCCGCTCCGGCGACCTGTTCGCCGGGACGCTGGAGGACGCGCGGCGGGTGCGGATCGGCGAGCGGATGGTTACTCGCGAGTAGTCTGCGGGCGTGACCAGCACCACCGAACTCGGCCGCGGCGGGCGGATGCCCCGCTCCGCGCGCCGCAAGCAGTTGCTGGCCGCGGCGCAGGAGGTCTTCGTCGCCCACGGCTACCACGCCGCGGCGATGGACGACATCGCCGAGCGGGCGGGCGTGTCCAAGCCGGTGCTGTACCAGCACTTCCCGGGCAAGCTGGAGCTGTACCTGGCGCTGCTGGACACCCAGGCCGAGGCGCTGGCCGATGCCGTCACCGACGCGCTGGCACGCACCAGCGACAACCGCGCGCGCATCCACGGCGTGCTCACCGCCTACTTCGAGTTCGTCGACCGCGACGACGAAGACGGCGCGTTCCGGCTCATCTTCGAGACCGATCTCGGCAACGAACCCGCCGTCAGGCGCCGGGTGGAGGCCGTCACCGCCAAGACGATGGAGGCCGTCGCCGACGTGGTCGCCGGGGACACCGGCCTGAACCGGTCGTCGGCGCAACTGCTCGCGACCGCACTGACCGGTGCCGCCCAGGTGGCGGCGCGCTGGTGGCTGGCCAGCGAGCGCCCGGTGTCGCAAGCCGACGCGGTCCGGCTGCTCGAGGGGCTGCTGTGGCGCGGGATCGCGAACTTCCCGCGCACCGACCCCGCAACGTAACGCTCCCGCTACCGCGTCTACCCGGAGAAGGGCGGTGGACGATGGCCGGTGGCCGGCGGTACGCCGCACTGACCGCCGCCGCGGGCGTGGCGGTGGTCTGCGCGGTCGTGGGCCTCGTGCTGGCACTGCGGCCGGGCACATCCGGCCCCGGCACCCCGGCCGCCTCCCGCCACGGCACCCCGGCCGGCTCCACCGGTCCCGGGCCGCCTCGGCGCAGCCCCCGGTGGGCTACGTCTGGGCGAGCTACCACGGCATCGAACTGGCCGTGCCCGCCACGGCGCAGTGGATCTATGTCACCTGCTACCTGCCTGCGACCAGCTACGTCGAGTTCACCGTGCCCGGTCTGGCGATGAGCTGCCCGGCGCGCCTTCCGGGAGCCTCGAGCGCACCGGCGGCCGACTCGGTCAGCATCACGCTGGCCCCCAGCGGCGACCTCTCCGCGATGGCCGCCGACGGCCGGCCGTCGCGCACCCAGGTGTTCGCGACAGCCGGCGTCGTCGTCCAGGTGAGCGCGCCGACGTCGGCGCAGGTGGACCTCGTCGTCGGCTCGGTCCGGCGGGCGCCGGTCGACCACCTCGGCTGCGCCGATCACCTGGCGTCGACCACGCCGTCCAACCCACCCGCCCCGTCCCTGGTGACGAGCGGGCCGCGCTCGGCCGTCGTGTGCAGCTACGCCGGGATGGGTGCCGGCGACGAGTACTGGCTGGTCGGCTCACACCGTCTGGACGCCGCGCAGGCGGGCGA
>SCQZ01000096.1 GCA_004299665.1 Jatrophihabitans sp. | reverse complement strand
ACCTGTTCAAGAACAACACCGATTCGGCGGGCAACTCCTACGGCTGCCACGAGAACTTCCTGGTCGGCCGCCACGGCGAGTTCTCGCGGCTGGCCGACGTGCTGATCCCGTTCCTGGTCACCCGGCAACTCATCTGCGGCGCCGGCAAGGTGCTGCAGACCCCGCGCGGCGCCGTCTACTGCGTCAGCCAGCGGGCCGAGCACATCTGGGAGGGCGTCTCCTCGGCGACGACCCGCAGCCGGCCGATCATCAACACCCGGGACGAGCCGCACGCCGACGCCGAACGCTACCGGCGCCTGCACGTGATCGTCGGGGACTCGAACATGAACGAGTGCACGACGATGCTCAAGGTGGGTTCGGCGGACCTGGTGCTGCGCATGATCGAGCACGGCATCACCTTCCGTGACCTGAGCCTGGAGAACCCGATCCGCGCGATCCGGGAGATCAGCCACGACCTCACCGGGACGCGGCCGGTCCGGCTCGCCGCCGGCCGCACGGCCAGTGCCCTGGAGATCCAGCGGGAGTACTACAGCCGCGCCCTGGACTTCGTCGAGCGCACCGGCGGGGACATCGGTACCAAGCGGGTGCTGGAACTGTGGGGCCGCACGCTGGACGCCGTCGAGCGCCAGGACCTGTCGCTGATCGACCGGGAGATCGACTGGGCGACCAAGTACCAGTTGATCGAGCGCTACCGGGCCAAGCACGACCTGTCCCTCTCGTCCCCGCGGGTGGCCCAACTCGACCTCGCCTACCACGACATCTCCCGCACCCGCGGGCTGTACTACCTGCTGCAGCGCCGCGGCGCCGTCGACCGGCTCGTCAGCGACCTGTCGATCTTCGAGGCGAAGAGCGTGCCGCCGCAGACCACCCGTGCCAAGCTGCGGGGCGACTTCATCAAGCGGGCGCAGGAGAAGCGGCGCGACTTCACCGTCGACTGGGTGCACCTCAAGCTCAACGACCAGGCGCAGCGCACCGTGCTGTGCAAGGACCCGTACCGCAGCGTCGACGAGCGCGTCGACAAGCTCATCGCCTCGATGTGAGGAGCGCGCGTTCGACATGCGGCGGCGGGGCCCGGGCACCGCGCATGCATGTCAAAGGTGTTGAGCGACACGGCAGAATGGACCGGTGACCGTCAGGCGTGCCGAACGGCGTCGCGCACCGACAGGGCTTAGTTTCGAGGACATGGCAGCGCGTCGGGCAGAACGTCTGGTCAACCTGGTCATCTGCCTGCTCTCGACCCGCCAGTTCCTGAGCGCCGAACGGATCCGCGACGCCGTGCCCGGGTACGAGAGGGCGGACGGTGACCCGAAGACCGACGAGGCCTTCAAGCGCATGTTCGAGCGGGACAAGGCCGAACTGCGCGACCTCGGGATCCCGCTGGAGACCGGGCGCAACAGCGCCTTCGACACCGACGAGGGGTATCGCATCAAGCGCGGCGAGTACGAGCTCCCCGAGATCGAGTTCGACGCCGCGGAGGCGACCGCGGTGGGGCTCGCGTCGCGCCTGTGGCAGTCGGCCCAGCTCGGGGAGGCCGCGCGGTCCGCGCTGCTCAAGCTGCGCGCCGCCGGGACCGAGGTCGACTCGGACGCGCCCGGGGCGATACCGTCCCTGGACGCGGCCGACCCCGCGCTGCCGCTGCTGCTGGACGCCTCGCGGCGCTCGTGCGTGGTGCGCTTCGACTACGTCAAGGCCGGGGACCGCGAACCGCAGCGCCGCACCCTGGAACCCTGGGGGGTGCTGTCCTGGCGGCGACGCTGGTACGTCGCCGGCCTGGACCGCGACCGGGACGAGCCGCGCAGCTTCCGGCTCTCGCGGATCACCGGGCCGGTGCAGACCGCGGGACGCCCGGGCGCCTTCACCCGCCCCCCGGACGTCGACCTGCTCGCGATGGTCGCCGGAGCCGCCGAGGACGCCCGCTGGGCGAAGGTCGCGGTCCAGGGCAGCCGGGCCGGCAACCTGCGGCGGCTCGCGACCTCGGAACGCGACGGCGTGCTGACGATCAGCTTCACCGACACCGCGTGGCTGGCGCAGCGTGTGACGGCGGCGGGCTCGTCGGCGCGAGTGCTCGAACCGGCGGACCTGCGCGAGGCCGTCGTCGCCCGGCTGCGGGCCGCCGCCGGGGTGGCACGGTGACCGGGCGAGATCCGGTGGAGGGAGCACCATGACCGCGCCGGAGCAGCGGGTACCGCGGCTGCTCGCGATGGTGCCCTACTTCCTCGCCCGGCCCGGGGTGTCCACCGCGCAGGCCGCCGCCGACTTCGGCATCTCGGAGAAGCAGCTCATCAAGGACCTCGACCTGCTGTGGGTGTGCGGCCTGCCCGGTCACGGCCCGGGCGACCTCATCGACCTCAGCTACGAGGGGGGGACGGTCTCGATCATCTTCGACGCGGGGATGTCCCGCCCGCTGCGCCTCACCGGTGAGGAGGCGCTCGTGCTCGTCGTCGCGCTGCGCACCCTCGCGGAGATCCCCGGCATGGCCAGCAGCGACGCGGTGCAGCGGGCGCTGGCGAAGGTGGAGGCGGCCGCCGGCGGGGCGGTCGCGGACTCGACCGTGACGATCGAGCTGGACGCGATCCAGCGGCTGCAGCCGGTGCTGCAGCGCTCGCTGGCCGAGCGGCGGGCGCTCGCACTGCGCTACTACACGGCGGCGCGCAACGAGACCACCGAGCGGATGGTGGACCCGTTGCGGATGTTCGACGCGGACGGCCGCAGCTACCTGGAGGCGTGGTGCCGCAGCGCGGAGGGCGTGCGGGTGTTCCGCGTCGACCGCATCGAGGACGTGCAGATCCTGGACGAGCCCGCGGCGCCGCCGGCCGACCTCGAACTGCGCGACCTCGCCGAGGGGGTCTTCCGGCCGGCCGCGGAGCACCTGCTCGTCGAACTCGAACTCTCGCCCGCCTACGCGTGGGTCGCCGACTACTACCCGGTCGAGACCGCGCAGGAGGTCGACGACCACGCCCCGGGTCGGCTGCGGATCGGCCTGCGGGTCTCCGAGCCGGCGTGGGTGCAGGCCCTGGCCCTCGGTTCCGGCGGGGAGGTCCGGGTGCTGTCACCGGGGTGGCTGGCCGATGCTGTGCGAACGGACGCTGCGTCGGCCCTGGCCGCCTACGACGGCAAGTAGGCTCGCGCCGACGGGTGAGCGCGAGGAGCGTGGAGGTTAGGTGTCCTGGGTCGCGTGGCTGTGGATCGCCGTCGTCGTCGTGGCGGCAGTGATCCTCGCGTTCTGCTGCTACGAGGTCCGGTGGAAGGCCATGCGGCTGACGGGCGACCTGCAGCGGCTGCAGGCCCTGTCCGCGCGTGCGCAGGACCTGCGGACGCAGGCCGCCGCCGCGCAGCAGCGGCTGGCGCAGCCCCGGGCAGAGTAGTGCCGTGAAGCGCGTGCCCCGCCGGCTGCGCCGCCGCCGCAGCAACCCCGACGCCCGCATGTCGGTGATGGATCACCTGCGGGAACTGCGCCGCCGCCTGATCACCATCTTGCTGATCGTGGTCGCCGGGGCCGTGTTGGGCTGGATCTTCTACGACCCGGTCATCCACTTCCTGGAGGAACCGTACTGCTCGGTACCGGCGCAGCACAGGTTCACGGGGACCGGCCAGAAGTGCGCCCTGATCTACAACGGCGTGCTCGCCGGGTTCACCACCCGCCTCAAGGTGGCCGTCATCGCCGGTGCGGTGGTCACCGGCCCGCTGTGGCTGTACCAGATCTGGGCCTTCATCACGCCGGGCCTGCGGCGCAACGAGCGCAAGTACACCCTGTGGTTCGTCGCGGTGTCCACGATCTTGTTCGCGGGCGGCATGACGCTGGCCTACCTCGTGCTGAGCAAGGGCCTGAACGTGCTGCTGGGTCAGGCCGGCACCGGGGTGCAGGCGCTGCTGACCGTCGACTCGTACCTGTCGTTCGTCACGTTGATGCTGCTCATGTTCGGCGCCGCCTTCGAACTGCCGCTGCTGGTCGTGATGGCGAACCTGGCCGGCGTGCTGTCGGCGCGAATCCTACGCAAGTCGCAGCGGCTCGCCATCTTCCTGATCTTCGTGTTCGCGGCGGTGGCCACCCCGAGCACGGACCCGTTCACGATGTGCGCGATGGCCCTGCCGATGGTCGCGCTGTTCGAGGCGGCCGTGCTGTTCGCGACGGTCCACGACCGGCGCAAGGCCCGGCGCCAGGCCGCGGAGCGCGCCCTGCCCCACCCCGAGGACGACGTGCCCTCGGAGCTGAGTCCGTTCGCCGAGCCGGACGAGCCCTGGGCCGGGGTCACCTGAGGCCTGCCACCTAGGGTGGGGGTGTGACCTCGCCGAGCGAGCGGTACGCCGCGGCCCGGCACCGCCGCAGGTACCCCGCGCTGGCAGGATTTCGCGGCCTGTACCCGTTCGGGCTCGACGACTTCCAGGCGCGGGCCTGCGAGTCGCTCGAGGACGGTTACGGGGTGCTGCTGTGCGCGCCGACCGGCGCCGGCAAGACCGTCGTGGGTGAGTTCGCCGTCCACCTCGCCCTCGCCGCCGGGCAGAAGTGCTTCTACACGACGCCGATCAAGGCGCTGTCCAACCAGAAGTACAGCGACCTGGTCGCCCGGTACGGCAGCGAACGCGTCGGGCTGCTCACCGGTGACAACTCCGTCAACGGCGAGGCGCCCGTCGTCGTCATGACGACCGAGGTGCTGCGCAACATGCTGTACGTCGGCAGCACGTCGCTGGCCGGTCTGGGCTACGTCGTCATGGACGAGGTGCACTACCTCGGTGATCGGTTCCGCGGGGCGGTGTGGGAGGAGGTGATCATCCACCTGCCCGCGTCGGTGCGTCTGGTGTCGCTGTCGGCCACCGTCTCGAACGCCGAGGAGTTCGGGGCCTGGCTGGAGACGGTCCGGGGTGAGACGGCGGTCATCGTGCACGAACAGCGGCCGGTGCCGCTGTGGCAGCACATGCTCGTCGGCACGCGGCTGTTCGACCTGTACGGCGCAGAGGGCACGGCCGTCGCCACCGATCTGCGCCGGTACGTGAACGACCGCGAACGCCTGCTCGACCCGGGCGCGCGCCGCGGCGGCCACCGCTACCCGCGCTACCGGCCCCCGCACCGTCCGGACGTTCTGGACCGGCTCGACCGGGAGGGGCTGCTGCCGGCCATCACCTTCATCTTCAGCCGCGCCGGCTGTGATGCCGCGGTGCGCCAGTGCGTCCTGGCCGGGATGTGGCTGACCGACGAGCAGGACCGCGCCGAGATCGACGCCCTGGTCGAGCGCGTGACGGCCGACATCCCGCCGGAGGACATGGAGGTGCTCGGGTTCTGGGAGTGGCGCGACGCGCTGCGCCGCGGCGTCGCGGCCCACCACGCCGGGCTGCTCCCGGCCTTCAAGGAGGCGGTCGAACAGCTGTTCGTGCGCGGGTTGGTCCGGGCGGTCTTCGCGACCGAGACGCTCGCGCTGGGGATCAACATGCCGGCGCGCACCGTCGTGCTGGAGCGCCTCTCGAAGTTCAACGGCGAGACCCACGCCGACCTGACACCGGGGGAGTACACGCAGCTGACCGGGCGCGCCGGGCGGCGGGGCATCGACGTCGAGGGCCACGCCGTCGTCCTGTGGCACCCGGACGTCGACCCGGGCCGCGTCGCGGGACTCGCCTCGACCCGCACCTACCCGCTGCGGTCGAGTTTCCGGCCGTCCTACAACATGGCGGTCAACCTGGTGGGCCAGCTGGGCAGGGCACCGGCGCGGGCGCTGCTCGAGTCGTCCTTCGCCCAGTTCCAGGTGGACCGCAGCGTGGCCGGCCAGGCCGCACAGATCCGCCGTAACGAACTCACGCTGCGAGAGCTCACCGACGCGATGCGCTGTGACCGGGGCGATTTCGCCGAGTACGCCGCGCTGCGGCGGCAGCTGTCCGAGCGGGAGTCGCTGCTGGCGCGGGAGGCGTCCCGCGACCGGCGCATCGCGGTCGTACAGTCGTTGGAGCGGCTGCGTCCCGGGGACGTCGTCCGGGTGCCGGCCGGGCGGCGCAGCGGGCTGGCGGTCGTCATCGATCCCGGCCTGCACCCGCGCGATGACCCGCGACCGCTCGTGGTCACCGAGTCGCGCTGGGCGGGGCGGCTGTCGATCGTGGACTTCCCGAGCGAGGCGCAGGTGCTGGGGCGGGTCAAGCTCCCGCGCGTCGTCAACCACCGCTCGCCCCAGGAACGCCGCGACCTCGCCTCCCGGATCCGCAGCCTGGACATTGCGCCGGGCGGCCGTGAGCGCCGGCGCGGGGGAGCGGCCGGCGAGGACGAGCAGGTCCGGACGCTGCGCGCGCAACTGCGCGCCCACCCGTGCCACGACTGCCCGGACCGCGAGGCCCATGCGCGCTGGGGCGAGCGGGCCACCCGCCTGCAGCGCGAGAACGAGGACCTGCGCCGGCGCATCGAGAGCCGCACCGGCTCCCTCGGCAGGACCTTCGAGCGCATCTGTGGGCTGCTCGAGGATCGCGGCTACCTCGCCGCGGACCGGGCGACGGTGAGCGGGCAGCTCCTCGCGCGGATCTGGTCCGAATCCGACCTGCTCGTCACCGAATGCCTGCGCACGGGGTCGTGGGACCGGCTCGACGCCGCCGAACTGGCCGCGGCGGTCTCCGCGGTGGTCTACGAGCCGCGCCGCGAGGAGCGGGCGGTGCAGCGGATGCCGACGGCCGCGCTGCGCGAGGCGTTGGGCGACACGGTCCGGCTGTGGCGCGAGCTCACCGAGGCGGAGGACGCCGCCGGCCTGCCGCCGACCAGGGCGCCCGAGCTCGGCTTCGTCGCGGCGATGTACGGCTGGGCACGCGGCGAGTCCCTGGCGCAGGCGCTCGCGGCGACGGCGGCGACCGTCGGCGGCCTGCCCGCGGGCGATTTCATCCGCTGGTGCAAGCAGGTCCTGGATCTGCTGGAGCAGATCGCCGCCGCTCCGGTCGCGGGTGCGCTTCCCGGCTCGAGCGTCACGGCGGTGCCCGCGGCGGCACGGGCGGCCGTGAGCGCCGTGCGCCGCGGCGTGGTCGCCCAGAGCATGACGATGTGAGGGTTCGGCGACGCTGCCGGATCGCGCGGCCAGGCACTAGGTTGGTGCGCACGGGCTGCCGGCACAGCATGGAGGGATGCGATGACCGAACAGGACGAACACGGGGCCGGCGGTGCACCGCACCCGGCGCCGGACGACCCGCGGACCGGGCCCGGCCGGCAGCAGGACAACCCGCCGCAGCACCACCTCCGGCCCCCGGTACCGCCGCCCGCGCCGGTACCGCCGCCCGCGCCGGAGCAGCCGCCGTACGCCGCACCGGGCTACGGTCCCCAGCAGCCGTACGCCGCTCCGAACTACGGTCCGCAGCAGCCCTACGTTCCGCAGCAGCCGTACGCCGCGCAGTCGCCGTATGCCGCGCAGTCGCCGTATGCCGCGCAGCCGCCCTACGCCGCGCCCGGGTACCCGGCGACCGGCGCAGACGGATATCCGGCCGCCGGCTACGCGCCGGCCCCCGCACCCGCGCCCGCCAGGGGTGGTCGTACCGCGCTGTGGTCGATCGTCGGTCTGGTGATCGTGATCGTCGCTGTCGTGCTGGTCACCGGTTTCCTCACGCCCGGCTGGCTCAAGAGCACCAAGCTGAGCCACAGCGCCGTCCAGAACTACATCGCGCAGCAGTTCGGCGCGAGGGGCGTGTCCTGCAACGGCGGCAGCGACATCGACATCAGCAAGGGAAAGACCTTCACCTGCACCGACGTGGACAACGCCCGGTTCACCGTCACGCTGACCGACGGTAAGGGGTCCTACACCGTGCGGCCCGGCAGCGGCTGACCCGCTATCGACCCGCCACCGACGCCATGGCCGCGAGCATGCGGTTGACCGGCGCCTCGATCCCGAGTTCGTCCACGAGGTCGATCACGCGCTGCGGGTCGGCGGGGGTGGCCGGTATCGCGTCGTCGATCGCAGGCACGGGCACGTCGGTGCGGCCACGGACCGCGCCCGGCGCGACGGCCAGGTAGGCCGCGGCCGCCCGCACCCTCGCGGCCGCGCCGGCCGGGAAGCCGTCCCGGCCGTCGATCGCGGCAGCCAGCACGCGCTCCACCGGACCGAACCGCGCGACGAGCGCGGCGGCGGTCTTCTCGCCGACACCCGCGACGCCGGGCAGGCCGTCGGACGGGTCGCCGCGCAGGATCGCGAAGTCCGCGTAGTGCTCGGCGGGGACGCCGTAACGGGCCTGCACCTCCCGCGGCCCCATGTCCTCGAGCTTGGCGATGCCCTTGCCGGTGTAGAGCACCCGCACCCGATCGGTGGCCAGTGCCAGCAGGTCACGGTCACCCGAGACGACCTCCACGGCGTCACCGTCCCGGGCGGCGAGGGTGGCGATCACGTCGTCCGCCTCGAATCCGGCGGCGCCGACCGCCGCGAGCCCGAGCGCGTCGAGCACCGCCAACAGCAACGGGACCTGCGGGACCAGCGCCTCGGGAACCTGCTCACCGCCGTCGGCGGCGACGCGGTGCGCCTTGTAGCCCGGGACCAGTTCGACGCGGAACGCCGGGCGCCAGTCCAGGTCCAGGCACGCGACCCACCGCGTCGGCCCACGTCGGTCGATGAGCGACGCCGCCATGTCGAGGAACCCCCGCACGGCGTTGACCGGGCGTCCGTCCGGTGCGGTGATCGACTCCGGCAGGGCGTGGAAGGCGCGGAAGTACATGCTCGCCGCGTCGACCAGCATCAGCATCCGGTCAGCCCCCGGGCCGGAACGTGCCGGTCGTGGCGCGCACGATCAGCTCCGTGGGCATCGTCACCGCCTCGGTGTCGACCAGGTCGGGATCCGCGACGGCGGCCAGCAACCGGGTGGTGATGTCCAGGGCCTGCGCGGCCACCGGTTGGCGGATCGTCGACAGGTCCATCAACTCGGCGAGGACGTGGTCGTCGAACCCGATGACCGCGACGTCCTCCGGGACGCGCAGCCCCGCGCGGGCGATGCTGCGCAGCGCGCCGTACGCCATCTCGTCACTCTCGGCGAAGATGGCGCTGGGGCGGTGCGGCAGGGCCAGCAGCCGTGCCGCGGCCTCGGCGCCGCCCTCCACGGTGAAATAGCCCACCGCCTCCAACTGAGGATCGGCCTCGATGCCCGCGGCCGCGAGGGCGTCGCGATACCCGTCGTGCCGGGACAGCGGCGGCGTGTAGCGCATCGGGTCGTCGGCGTCGCCGCCGATCAGGCCGATACGCCGGTGACCGCGCTCGAGCAGGTGTTCCACGGCGGTGCGCGCCCCCGCGACGTCGTCGATGCAGGTGGACAGGAAGCCGGGCCGCCGCATGCCCAGCAGCCCGACGGGGTAGGGCAGCGCGCCGAGCGCGGTGAACTCCTGCTCGTCCATGACCAGGCTGGCGATCAACATCGCATCGACCCGCTTGCGCATCGGCAGTTGCTCGAAGAAGCGGCCGCGACCCCGGGCGTCGCCCAGGTTGTACAGGAGCAGGTCGTAGCCGGAGGTCCGCAGCGCGGTCTCCACCTTGTCGATCACCTCGGCGAAGAACCAGCGGTTCACCCACGGCACGACCAGGCCGACCGTGGCGGTGCGACCGCTGGCGAGGCGGGCGGCGAAGGGCGAGGCGACGTAGTGCAACTCCGTCGCGGCGTCCAGCACGCGGTCCCGGGTGGCGGTCGCGACGTCCGGCAGCCCGCGCAGCGCACGCGACACCGTCGCGATCGAGACGCCGGCGAGTCGCGCGACGTCCTCGATGCTCGCTGCCATTCGTGCTCCCCACCCGACGGGTCCGGTGACCACGCTACCCGGAGGCCCGCGCTGGCAGACTGGACGCGTGCGGGTTCTGCGACGTGGCGGCCAGCGCGCCCACCGGG
>SCQZ01000095.1 GCA_004299665.1 Jatrophihabitans sp. | reverse complement strand
GTTCTTCTTCGCCGAGGACCTGCACCAGCAGTACCTGGCGAAGAACCCCTTCGGCTACCGCTGCCACGCCAGCACCGGCATCCCGTTCCCCCGCTAGGCGGGCGCGGTGCCCGAACTGCCCGAGGTCGAATCGCTCGCCGCATTCCTGCGCGCCGAGGCGACCGGGCGCCGCGTCGTGCGCGCCGACGTGGCCGCCTTCTCCGCGGTGAAGACCTTCGACCCGCCGCTCTCGGCGCTGGCGGGCGCGCTCGTCACCGGCGCGAGCCGGCACGGCAAGTTCTTGTCGCTCGACCTGCGCGCCGGCGACGGTGACCTACACCTGATCACGCACCTGTCGCGGGCCGGCTGGCTCCAGTGGCGCGCCCATCTGGCGCCCGTCCCGCCCCGGCCCGGCAAGGGGCCGCTGGCGTTCCGGCTGCACCTGACACCCGACACCGACGCCGCAACCGACACCGACCCCCACAACGCCACCGACGCCCCCACCGGCACCGACACCGCCGGCTTCGACCTGACCGAGGCGGGCACCCAGAAGCGCCTGGCGGTCTACCTGGTGCGGGACCCGTCGGCGGTGCCGGGCATCGCGGCGCTCGGCCCCGACGCTCTGGCCGTCACCGAGCCGGAGCTGGCTGCTCTCCTCGCCGCCGAGCGCGGCCAGGTGAAGCGGGTGATCACCACCCAGTCGGTCCTGGCAGGCATCGGCAACGCCTACTCCGACGAGATCTTGCACACCGCGCGGCTGTCCCCCTACAAGCTCGCCGCGAACCTCACGCCGCAGGAGGTCGGCCGCCTGCACGCGGCGATGCAGGCCGTCCTGCGCGATGCGGTCGAGCGTTCGGTCGGGCAGCGCGCCGCGACGCTCAAGGGCGAGAAGCGCAGCGGGCTGCAGGTCCACGCGCGCGACGGGCTGCCCTGCCCCGTCTGCGGCGACACGGTCCGGTCGGTGTCCTTCGCCGACCGCTCGTTCCAGTACTGCCCCACCTGCCAGACCGACGGGCGCGAACTCGCCGACCGGCGCATGTCGCGCCTGCTTCGCTGAGGCACCGCGCGGCACGATAGGTACATGCAGTCCACCGGGTCCCGGTGATCCGATGCCGAGACGCCCGCCCCGCGCGCCGTGGACCCCGCCCGAGCGCCCGCTCGTGGTGGCGCACCGCGGCGCCTCGCAGGACGCGGCGGAGCACACCCTGGCCGCGTACGTGGCGGCGATCGAGGCGGGCGCCGACGGCCTGGAGTGCGACGTGCGCCTCACCCGCGACGGGCACCTGGTGTGCGTCCACGACCGGACCGTCAACCGCACGTCCGACGGGCGGGGCGTCGTCAGCGAGTTCGACCTCGCCCAACTGGAGTCGCTGGACTTCTCCTCCTGGCACGGCGAACTGCCCGCGTCGGCCGACCTGCTGGTCAGCGATTCGCCGTACCTGGCGGGGGTGGCGCCGGACCGGCAGAGCAGCGGCGGCCGCGTGCTCACCCTCGAGCACCTACTGGACCTGGTGGCCGACACCGCCCGGCCGCTGCGGCTGCTGATCGAGACCAAGCACCCGACCCGCTACGGCGGCCTGGTGGAGAAGACGCTGGTCGAGACGCTCGACCGGTACGGCTGGGCGGGACCCGCGGGCCCCCCGGCCACGTTGCACGAACCGGTCGACGCGGCCAACCCGGTCGTCGTCATGAGCTTCGCCCCGACGGCCCTGCGGCGCGTCAAGCTGCTGGCCCCACAGGTGCCGACCGCGCTGCTGCTGGAGCGACTCGTGCCCCGCCTGCCGCGTGGCCTGCTGCCGGCCGGCGTCCCGATCGCCGGCCCGGGCATCGCGCTGCTGCGGGCGGAGCCGGCGCTGGTCGCGCGGCTGCACCAGCGCGGCTACGGCGTGTACGCATGGACCGTCGACGAGCCCGCCGATGTCGATCTCGCGTTGGGGCTCGGGGTCGACGCGGTGATCACCAACCGGCCGGCGTCCGTTTTGGCGCGAATCGGGGGGAAAGATGGCCCGCAGCGGCCGCCCGGCGGTTGATACCACAGGACGCGCGCGGGGTACACCCTCCGCGACAGCCGGGATGCCGAGCCGAAGGGTGGGACAGCCGATGCACGTGCATCACGACTCGTCCAGCGCTGCCCTCGTGCGCCGGCAGCTGTGGGAGGACCTGCTCCGCGCAGGCGTTCCGGCGCCGGTGGTCGAGGAGGCCGTCCTCGTCGCGAGCGAGCTGGTCGGCAACGCCGTGCGCCACACTCCCTCGCCCGGCAGCGATCTCATCGAGGTGTCGTGGGGCGTGGACGGCTCGGGCATCATGCTCGGCGTCACCGACACCGGCGCCGGGGTGCCGCGCACCCGCAAACCCGGACCGCGCTCGCCCTCCGGCCGCGGCATGCAGATCGTCGACGCCCTCTGTGACGGCTGGGGCGTCACGCCGCGCCGGGACGGCAAGCAGGTCTGGGCGCACGTCCCGTTCGCGGCGCCCGGTCCGGTCCAGCAGGTCTGAGCCACCCGGGCGGGTCAGCCCGCCTCCAGTTCCGCGCGGATGCGCTCCTGGTCCCCGGCACCGGTGAGCAGCACGATCTCGTCACCGGCGGCGGTGATGAGGCCCGGCTCCGGGGTACGCAGCACCCCGCCCGCGATCACCCCCAGCAGCGCCGCCCCGGCCGGGAGCGGCAGGTCGGCGGCCGGCCTGCCGACGAGCGCCGAGCCGGCGGTCAGGGTGAGGCCGACGACGCTGCCCTGCCCGCGCTCCAGGGTCATCAGCCGCACCGCGCTGCCGTCGCTGACCGCCTCGCCCACCGAGGCGACCATGGTGCGCGGCGTGGAGACCGCCACGTCTATCCCGAACGACGGCCCGAACAACCATTCCTGGCCGGGGTCGTTGACGCGCGCCACCACCCGGGCGATCGCGAACTCGGTCTTGCACAGCATCGCGAAGACCAGGTTGGCCTTGTCGTCGCCGGTCGCGGCGATGGCGACGTCGGCGGTCTGCACCTGCGCGGACTGCAGCGCCGACAGCTCGCAGGCGTCGGCGAGCATCCAGTCCGCCGCCGGGACCGTCTCGGGACGGTAGTTCGCCCGCACCTTCTCGATCACCAGCACCTGGTGCCCGGCCGCCACCAGTGAGCCCGCGATCGACTGCCCGACGTTCCCGCCGCCTGCTATCACGACCCGCACCGTCACCTCCGGTGTCCTGCGGGGCCTCGCCCCTCTTGCCAGACTGTGTCATGTCCACGCACCCGAGCGCCGGAGAGCCATGACACTGCAGCAGCTCTACGTCGCGCTGCTGGTGGGCGCGGTGGTGCTCCTGGTCAGCATCGCGGCGACGCGCGCCGCGACCCGCGTCGGCCTGCCCAGTCTGCTGCTGTTCCTCGGGGTGGGGGTGCTGCTGGGCGAGGACGTGCTGGGCTTCGAGTTCGCGGATACCCAGGTCGCGCAGAACCTGGGCACCGCGGCGCTCGCCGTGATCCTCGTCGAGGGCGGCCTGACGACGACCTGGTCGGAGGTACGGGCCGCGGTCGCGCCTGCCGGCGTGCTGGCCAGCGTCGGCGTCGGGGTGTCGACCGTGGTGACGGCCGCGGGCGGGCACCTGCTGCTCGGCCTCGGCTGGCAGCAGGCACTGCTGCTCGGCGCGATCTTGTCCTCGACCGATGCCGCGGCGGTGTTCTCGATCCTGCGGGTCGTCCCGCTGCCGCGCCGGGTCGGGGGCCTGCTGGAGGCCGAGTCCGGGTTCAACGACGCGCCCAGCGTCATCCTGGTGCTGCTGTTCTCGGCCTCCCCGTTCCGGCCCGACGCCCTGGACCTCGTGGGCTCGCTGCTCTACGAACTCGCCGCCGGCGCCGCGATCGGGATCGCCCTCGGCTGGCTCGGGGCGGCCGCGCTGCGCCGGGTCGCCCTGCCCGCGTCGGGCCTGTACCCGATCGCGATCTTCGGGCTGGGCGTCCTGGCGTTCGCGGCGGCCGGGGCGGCCGGCGCCAGCGGCTTCCTCGCCGCCTACGTCTCCGCCGTCGTGCTGGCCAACGCCGGGCTGCCGCACCGCGCCGCCACCCGCTCCTTCGCCGAGGGCATCGGCTGGCTCGCCCAGATCGGGCTGTTCGTGCTGCTGGGGCTGCTGGTCACCCCGCACCGCCTGCCGCACGACGTCGTGCCGGCCGTCGTCATCGGGCTGGTGCTGCTGCTGCTCGCCCGCCCGCTGTCGGTGCTCGCCTCGCTCACGCCGTTCCGGTTCCCGGTGCGCGAGCAGTTGTTCGTGTCGTGGGCCGGACTGCGCGGTGCGGTCCCGATCGTGCTCGCCACCTTCCCGATCGTGCGCGGAGTTCCGCACAGCGACCGGTTGCTGACGATCGTGTTCGTCCTGGTGGTCGTCTACACGCTGGTGCAGGGCCCGAGCCTGCCGGCCGTCGCCCGCCGCCTCGGACTGGCCCCGCGGGAGGTGACCCGCGAGATCCTGGTCGAGTCCGCGCCCCTGGACGTCCTGGACGCCGAGTTGCTGACGACGACCGTCCCGGGCACCTCGCGGCTGAACGCGGTGTCGATCCTGGAGCTACGCCTGCCCGAACCCAGCGTCGTGACGTTGATCATCCGCGACGGCCGGACGTTCGTCCCCACGCCCGACACCCAGCTGCGCACCGGGGACGAGGTGCTCGTCGTCACCACCCGGCTGGCCCGGGACCGGACCGAGCGGCGGCTGCGCGCGGTCAGCCGGCGCGGTCCCCTGGCCCACTGGTTCGGCGAGTTCGGCGCGCCCGACTGAGCCCTGATCCACCGAACCGGTGATCGTCGATGGTTTGGTGATCTTGTTCGGTTTGGGGCCGGTGGTGGGCGTGGT
>SCQZ01000094.1 GCA_004299665.1 Jatrophihabitans sp. | reverse complement strand
GCACGAGGATCGAGTCTACCGATTTCGGCCCCTCCGACCCGCATCGGCAACTAGCCTCGGACCCGTGGGGGGAGCGCTGCGTGCTGCGCTGACTGGGGGGCTCGCGACGGCGGTGGTCGTCGGCGGCCTGGCCGTGCTGCCCGCCGGGCCCGCGGCCGCCGTCAGCACCGGCCGGCCGATCGCGGTCGCCGCGGCCGACGACGGGACGTCGTACGTCGGCTATGCCGCCGGCCACCGGCTGCTCCGCCTCGACGCCGCCGGCGGGGTGGCCGGCTCGGTGCCGCTGGACCAGGACGCGCCCGTCACGGCCCTCGACGTGGGGCCCGACGGCAACGTCTGGGTCCACTACGGCGCCAGCGTGAGCGAGCTCGCGCCCGACGGCGCCGTCCGCACCCACTTCCCGGTCGCCGGCGGGGCGTGCCCGGTGGACCGGGCGCACGACCCGGCGCGGTACGGCGGCCTCGAGGTGACCCGGGACGCGGTGTACGTCGCCGGTCGCTGTGCCGCCACGGTCGGCATCTACCGCCCCGACGGCGAGCTGCTGGCGAGCGTCGACCTGCCGGGCCGGGCCTACCCGGGCGACGTCGTCCTCGCCCCGGCGGCCAAGTCCCTGCCCGCGCGGATGTACGTGTCGGTGCCGGACGCGGGCCGGGTCTACGCCTACAACACCGCGAGCCTGCGCGCGGACCCGAAGCCCGCGCGGACGCTGGCGATCAAGCGGTTCTTCGGCTACCGCTTGCCCGCACCCGGGCCGCTGGCCGCCGACGAGAAGGGCCAGCTCGCCGTCGTGGACGTCGCCAACAACGCGGTGCACTTCTACAACGGCCCCGAGGACTACTGGTACTACCGCACCCTCGGCCACCCGCCGGACCCGGCGTCCGACCGCGGGTTCCTCGATCAGCCGACCGCGTTCGACAACGCGGACGGCAGCTTCCGCGACGGCTTCTGGGTTGCCGACACCGGCAACGGGCGGGTGCAGCACTGGGACCACCTCGGCACCACCGACTGGATGGCCGACGCGCTGCCGCCGGGTGGCCCCGGCGCCCCGGTCAACGTCGGGCTGCCGCGGATCACCGGATCGCCGTACGCCGGGCGGGTGCTCGACTGCGAGCCCGGGACGTGGGACGGCGCGGTGGCGTCGTACCGGCTGGCGTGGCTGCGCGACGGGCTGCCGGTCCCCGGCGCCGACAGCGCCACGTACCCCGTCACCTCCCGTGACGTGGCGACCGCGCTGACCTGCACCGTGACCGCCGTGGCCGCGGACGGCGCGAGCTCGGCGCCGAGCGCCAGCGAGGTGTTCGCGATCCCCGGCCCGCACTCGCCGCCCTACGTCCTGGACCGTCCGGTGATCAGCGGCCAGCCCACCTCCGGTGCCATCCTGCGGTGCGGCAACGGGACCTGGACCGGGCGGCCCACGTCGTACCTCCGCGGCTGGCTGCGCGACGGCCAGCTCCTGCCCGGCACGAACGCCCCGGAGTACCTCGTCACCGACAACGACCGCTACCACGAGCTGACCTGCCGGGTCGCCGCGGTGAACCGGAACGGCGCCGGCAAGGTCGCGCTCAGCGACCCGGTGGCCGTGGACGACGGCGGCAGCGGCGGCCACGTCGGCCCGCCCGCGAACACCGCGCGGCCGCGGATCGTCGGGCGCGCCAAGGTCGGGGCGGTGCTGTACTGCGATCCCGGGCGGTGGCGGAACGCCCCCGTGCTCTCCTACGTGTGGCGCCGCGACGGGGCCGCGCTCGGCGGGTCGGAGAAGGACCGCTACGAGGTGCTCGGCGACGACCGCGGGCAGCGGCTCACCTGTCTGGTCACCGGCACCAACCCGGCCGGGTCGGACCAGGCCGGCTCCGCGGCGGTCGTGCCCCGGCGCTGAGGGTGGGCCCGTCCAGTTTCATCGGCCGGCCGATGAAACCCGTGCCTGGACGACGCAGCTTCATCGTCCAGGGTCGAGCTTTGTCGGCCGGCCGACGAAACTCGCGCG
>SCQZ01000013.1 GCA_004299665.1 Jatrophihabitans sp. | reverse complement strand
GGCCGACGAGCAGGTCGGCGCCGTTCGCGGCGAGCGCCCGGTTGGCCGACACGTCCTCCTCCAGCACCGCGAGTGCCTCGCGCAGCACCACGTCGGCGCCCTGCGACATCCGCGCCGCCACCCGGTCCACGGCGCCGGTCAGGTTCACCGCGGTCGGCCGCGCCGCGCGCAGCCGGGCGATCGCCTGCTCGAGGCGGGCGGCGTCCCAGCCGCACCGGTCGGCCTCGGTCACGGCGAGCACCACCCCGAGCGCCCCTGCGGCGCCGAGCGCGGGCGCGCCGCGCACCGCCAGCCTCCTGATCGCCTCGATCAGCTCGTCCACGCGGGAGATCCGCAGCCGGAGCTCCTGGCCCGGCAGCAGGGTCTGGTCGACGATCTCGACCTGCCCCTGCACCCAATCGACGGTCCGCACCGGTCCACCGTCTCACGTCAGCGGGCGCGGCCGGCCGCTGCCGCGCTACCGGTCACGACCCACCGAGGAGAGTGTGCCGGGTTCACCGGCGCCGATCGTCACACGGCGGCCGCGAGGCCTCAGGGCGACGTCCCGGCCGGCGATCAACGAGCGCCCGAATCCCTGGATCAGCTTGGTGCCGCGGTGCGCCTCCTCCATCACGTCGACGAACGCGGCGACGAAGCGGTCGACCTCCGCCGGCCCGATGATCAGTGGCGGGATCAGCTTGATGACCTCGACGTGGTCGCCGGAGACCTGGGTCAGGATCCGGTGCCGGTGGAACAGCGCGTGCACGATCGTCTGCGCGAACAGCCCCTTGCGCGCCGTCTGCAGCGCCGTCCACGAGGCCCGCAGCCGCAGCGAGGAGGGTCGCCCGAACTCGATTCCGATCATGAGCCCGCGGCCGCGCACCTCCCGCAGCATCTCGTAGCGCCCCACGAGCTGCGCCAGGCGGCCGCGCAACTCGTCGCCGACCTCCCGGGCGTGCGCGACGATCCCCTCCCGCTCGAAGACCTCGAGGGTCGCCAGCCCCGCGGTCATGGCCTGCGCGTTCGAGCCGAACGTCGAGTCGTGCACGAGCACCCGGTCGATGGAGGAGTAGACCTTGTCGAAGATCCACCCGCGGCCGAGGGTCGCGCCGATCGGGATGTACCCGCCGGAGAGCGCCTTCGCGGTGGGAACCAGGTCCGGCTGCACCCCGTCGTGCTGGTAGGCGAAGAACTCGCCCGTCCGCCCGAGGCCGGTCTGCACCTCGTCGGCGACGAGCAGCGAGCCGTGCTCGTGCAGCAGCGCCTGCGCGCTCGCGAGGTAGCCCTCGGGCGCCACGGCGACGCCCTTGCCCTGTATCGGCTCGACGATCAGGGCCGCCACGTCGCCACGGCGCAGTTCGCGGCGCAGGGCGCCCAGGTCCCCGAAGGGGATCCGGGTGTCCGCCAGCAACGGCCCGAAGCCGCCGCGGAACTCGCGCGCCCCGTTCACCGACAGCGACCCGACCGTCAGCCCGTGGAAGGCGTGATCGCAGTACAGGATCCGGGGCCGGCCGGTGGCGCGGCGGGCGAACTTCAGCGCGGCCTCGACAGCCTCGGTGCCGCTGTTGCCGAAGTAGACCCGGTCCAGGTGCGGCGTGTGGGCCAGCAGCCGCTCGGCGAGCAACCCCGCCAGCGGCGGGGCGTCGAACTGGGTGAGGTCGGCGAGTTCGAGGTCCAGCACCTGGTGCAGCGCGTCGCGCACCGTGGGGTGCGACCGGCCGAGCGCGAACACCCCGAAGCCGGCCAGCATGTCCAGGTACTCGTGGCCCTCGTCGTCGTAGAGGTAGCAGCCGGTGCCGCGCACGTACTGCCGGTCGAAGCCGATCGCATGGAGCATCCGGGGCAGTTGGGGGTTGCCGTGGCGGCGGTGCAGGTCGTACCGCTCGCCGCCACGCTCTGCGAGCAGTCGCGCGATGTCCACGGGCCCACCGTACGGGCCCGCGGTCAGCGCCCGTCCTCGATGTCGGCCAGCGAGCGTTCGGCGCGGGCGACGTCGCGGCCGGAGCCCATCACCTGGCCGTAGTTCAGCAGGCTCACGATCAGCACGCCGCCGACGGTGTTGCCGAGCGTCGCGGCCGTCAGCCATCCGACGTAGGTGCCCCCGCCGATGTTCCCGGCCAGGACCGCGCACAGCGCCTCGCCGCTGCCGGCGATGCAGTGCGCCAGGTGTGCCGCCCCGACGACGAACGTCATGAGGTAGATCAGGACGATCTGGCCCATGGTGAAGCGCGCCGCGCTGACCAGCCAGGCCATCAGGGCGATGATCCACCCGCCGAGCACCCCGGCCCAGAACAGCCCGACGAAGCTGCCGCCGGTCGCCGCGCGCGTTCCCAGTTCCGCCAGCGCGGTGCGCAGCGGGGTCTGCAGCGCGGGCGTCTTCATCGCCAGCACCGCGAACAGCAGCGCGCCCAGCACGTTGGCGGCGAACACGACGCCCCACAGCCGCAGCGTGTTGCGCAGGTGCCGGCGCCGCTCGAGCACCAGGACGACGGGGAACAGGGTGTTCTCGGTGTACAACTGTGCGCGGCCGACGACGACGACGATGAAGCCGAGCGGGTACAGCACCGCGCCGACCAGCGAGGCGAGCGGGCCGTGCGCCCCGGTGGTGGCGATCAGGGCGGCCGAGCCGAGCCCGGTGAGTCCCATCCCCAGACCCGCGGCCAGCCCCGACAGCCCCAGTCCGGCGGAGGAGCGCTTGAGTTCGTCCTCGCCCGTGCGGACCGCGATGCGAAAGATCTCGGCGGCGGTGAGCCTGGTGCCGCTCCCGGTTGCCTCTGACATGGGTACCGGGATACCCGGTGGCGCGCGGGCCTATCCGCCGCCGGCCGGCGGGGCGCACGACGCCCGCCCGCGGACATGCATCAGGGGCTCCGCATCCCCGCCCGCGGAGCCCCTGATGTGTCCTGGTTCTTGCTGTCCCCTCCGGTCAGAACCCCCGCAGGTCCGACCGGTCACATCAGCATAGACACTTGTCTAGCAAAATGTCATCCCCGGAAAGCAGATTCGCAGACGGGTATTCTCAGCATCCTGTCAGCACGCGCCCCGCGCGGACCGTTGGTCCCACCGCCGCATGACGTTCGACGGTTTCGCGCACACGCGCGCGCGGTCATGCTGGTACGCATGAACCGCACCCGTGCGAACGCGATGCTGGCACTGGCGACTCTCGGTTTCGCCGTCAACTTCTGGGCCTGGGCGCTGCTGAGCCCGCTCGGCCCGCGGTTCAAGGACGTGCTCGCACTGTCCTCGTCCGAGCAGGCGCTGCTGGTGGCCGTCCCGGTGATCGTCGGCTCGCTCGGGCGCATCCCCGTCGGCGCGCTCACCGACCGCTTCGGCGGGCGGGTGATGTTCCCGATCATCTCCTCCGCGACCATCATCCCGGTGCTGTTCATCGGCTACGCCGGCAACACCAGCTATCCGGCGATGATCGTCGGCGGCTTCTTCCTCGGCGTCGCCGGAACCGCCTTCGCCGTCGGCGTCCCCTTCGTCAACGCCTGGTTCCCGCCGGAGCGGCGCGGCCTGGCGATCGGGATCTTCGGCATGGGGATGGGCGGCACGGCCATCAGCGCGCTGACGACGGTCAAGCTGGTGAAGTCCTCCGGCATCGCGACGCCGTTCCTGATCACCGCGATCGTCCTGGCGGGCTACGCCGTGATCGCCGCGCTCGCGCTGCGCGACTCGCCCGAACGGGTGCGCCCCACCAAACCGCTGCTGACGCGGCTGGCGGTCATCGTGCGGCTCCCGATCACCTGGCGGGCGTCGCTGCTGTACGCGGTCGGCTTCGGCGGCTACGTCGCCTTCAGCGTGTACCTGGTCACGTACCTGAAGAACGCCTACGGCCTCACGCAGACCGACGCCGCGAACAAGATGGCCGGCTTCGTGTTGCTCGCCGTCGCGATGCGCCCGATCGGCGGCTGGCTCTCGGACCGCGTCGACGCCGCCAAGGTGCTCATGGCCGCCTTCGCGGTGGTGGTCCTGGGCGCCCTCGGCCAGGCGTCGACCCCCGCGCTCGCACCTTGGGCGACGATCGCCTTCCTCGGCATGGCAGGCGCGCTCGGCGTCGCCTCCGGCGCGACCTTCGCCCTGGTGGCCCAGCGCACGCCGGCCCAGCACGTCGGCGGGGTGACCGGTGTCGTCGGCGCGGCCGGGGGCATCGGCGGGTTCGTCCCGCCGCTGTTCATGGGCTCCATCTACGGCAGCCACGGCAGCTACGCCATCGGCCTGATCGCGCTGGCCGTGGTCGCGGTAGGGATGCTCGGACTCGCCCTGCACACCGCGCGCACCGCCGAGCGGCCGCGACGGCGGACCAAGAGGCTCGACCGGCTGACCGAGTCGGTGTGAGGAAGGATCACGACGTGTGCGAGTACTGCGGCTGCCAGACGATCCCCGCGATCGCCGACCTCACCCGGGAGCACGAGCAGATCCGTGACCTCGCCCGCGAGGCGATCGTCGGTGCCGACGAGGCCGCGACGGTCGGTGCGGTGCAGCGACTGCTGACGGTGCTGCGCCCCCACACCCGCGTGGAGGAGGAGGGTCTGTTCCCCGCGATGCGCAGGGAGTTCGCCGGGCACGTGCGGGCACTGACCGGCGAGCACCGCGAGGTGCAGGACCTGCTCGGTGCCTTCCTGGCCGACCCGGGTGAGCGCCGCCCGCTGCAGCAGGCCGTCGGCCTGCTGTTCGAGCACATCCTGCGCGAGCAGGACGGTCTGTTCCCCGCGTCGCTGGCGATGCTCTCCGCGGCGGACTGGGATCGCGTCGACGCCGTGCGGGCCGCCACGGTGCCGGTCCCGGCCCACTAGCTTTCGCCCACCCGCAGGACCGCCGGGGATCGCCGGTTCCCCCCACCGCGGCGGCGCGGCCGACCCGCTGGAGCGCAGTCCCGCCGCGCGCCAAGATGGGTCCATGACCTCACCCACCGAGCAGTTGCGCGCCGCACGTGATCTTCTCCTCGCTCACCGCACCGACTACCCGCGCGCGTACACCGACTTCGTGTGGCCCCGGCCGGAGGAGTTCAACTTCGCGACGGACTGGTTCGACGCCGTGCTCGCCGCCGAGCACCCGCAGCGGGTGGCACTGCGGATCGTGGAGCAGTCCGGGGACGAGGCCGGCTACACCTTCGCCGACCTGTCCCGCCGCTCCGACCAGGTCGCCGGGTGGCTGCGGGCGCACGGCGTGACGCGGGGGATGCGGGTGCTGGTGCTGCTCGGCAACCAGGTCGAACTCTGGGAGACGACGCTCGCCTGCATGAAGCTCGGCGCGGTGATCATCCCCGCGACGACGCTGCTCGCGGCCGCGGACCTGCGCGATCGCATCGACCGCGGCCACGTCGGCGCCGTCGTCGCGCGCAGCGACATCACGACGACCTTCGCCGAGGTCCCCGGCGCGTACACCCGGGTCGCGGTCGGGGAACCGGTCACCGGCTGGCTGCGCTACTCCGACACCGAGCAGTCACTGGACCCCTTCACGGTGGACGGGCCGACGAGGGCCGACGACACGCTGCTGCTCTATTTCACCTCGGGGACGACGGCGCTGCCCAAACTGGTCGAGCACACGCATGCGTCCTACCCGATCGGGCACCTGTCGACGATGTACTGGATCGGGCTGCAGCCCGGTGACGTCCACCTGAACGTCTCCAGCCCGGGGTGGGCGAAGCACGCCTGGTCGTGCGTGTTCGCGCCGTGGCTGGCCGGTGCGACGATCGCCATCTTCAACTACCAGCGTTTCGACGCCGCGGCGATGCTCGACGTGCTGCGCGACCACAAGGTCACCACGTTCTGCGCGCCGCCGACGGTGTGGCGGATGCTGATCCAGCAGGACCTGCCGTCCTGGAGCCTGTCGCTGCGCGAGGTGGTCGGGGCCGGGGAGCCGCTCAACCCGGAGGTGATCGAGTCGGTGCGCCGCGCCTGGAACCTGACGATCCGGGACGGGTACGGCCAGACCGAGACGACGGCGCAGGTCGGCAACCCCCCGGGACAGCCGCTCACGCTCGGCTCGATGGGCCGCGCGCTGCCGGGCTTCGTCATCGACCTCGTCGACCCGGTCGGCGGCGAGCCGGTGAGCGGGGACGGTGCGGAGGGGGAGATCTGCATCCGGTGCGGCGACGCACGGCCCGTCGGGCTGATGCCCGGCTATCACGGCGACGACGAGCGCAACGCGTCCGCGTTCGCCGGCGGCCGGTACCACACCGGCGACGTCGCCACCCGCGACGCGGACGGGTACATCACCTACGTCGGGCGCACGGACGACGTGTTCAAGGCGAGCGACTACCGCATCAGCCCGTTCGAGCTCGAGTCGGTGCTGATCGAGCACCCGGCGGTCGCCGAGGCGGCGGTGGTCCCCGCTCCGGACGCGATGCGCCTGGCGGTGCCGAAGGCCTACGTCGTGCTGGTGGCCGGGCGGGAGCCGAGCCGGGAACTGGCCGGGGACATCCTGCGGCACTGCCGCGAGCACCTGGCGCCGTACAAGCGGATCCGGCGCATCGAGTTCGCGGACCTGCCCAAGACGATCAGCGGCAAGATCCGCCGGGTGGAGTTGCGCGCCGCCGAGAACGCCCGCGCCGGGGCCCGCCCGGAGGGGGAGTACCGCGAGGAGGACTTCGCCGGATAGCAGCCGGTCGGCCGGACACCGGGCGCGCAGGACCGCGGCGGGCGCGGCCCGACGGCGATACGATGGCGGGGGAGACAGATCATGAACCCCTCGCAGAACCCTCCGGCGTGGCCGCAGACACCGCCCGGCTTCCCCAGCGCCTCGCCGCAGAGCGCCCTGGTCCGGCAGATGGTCCTGCTCGTCGGCGCCGTCCTGATCTGCGCGATCGGCGCCGCGGCGACGGCCCGGATCGACGCGATCGGCTGGTGCATCGCCTTCTGCGTGGTGGGGATCGCGGCGGTGCTCGACTCGGGATTGCTCGCGTGGCGCAAGCGCCACGGTGCAGGTGACGCCCGGAGGCAGTGATGAGCGACCCTCGCGCGCGGCCGGACTATCACGACCCGCTCGCCGGGTTCGGCGGCGCCCCGCCCGCACAGAGTGCGCTCACGTTGCGGCTCGTGCTCGCCGTCTTCGGCCTGGTGGTGTGCACGGCGGGAGCGGTCGGGACGGCGCTGGCCGGGGCGAGCGCGATATGCGTCATCCTCGCGGTGTTCGCCGCCGCAGCGGCGGTCGACATCGTGGTGATCGTGCGGCGCAAGCTGCGCGGTGAACCCGGCTGAGCCGGGGAACCGGTCAGCCCTGGGCCAGCGCGCGGCGGTGCTTTCGCTCGCCGTGGGCCTCGCGGCGGGCGCGCTCGACCTGGTCGGGATAGTGCGCGTCCCAGGCGGGCCGCTCGGAGCGGATGCGGGGGATGGAGGTGAAGTTGTGCCGCGGCGGCGGCGAGGAGGTCGCCCACTCCAGCGAGTTGCCGAAGCCCCACGGGTCGTCCGCCACCGTCGGCTCGCCGTAGCGGTAGCTGTGGTACATGTTCCACACGAACGGGATCATCGAGGCGCCCAGGATGAACGCGCCGATGGTCGAGATCGTGTTCAGCGTGGTGAACCCGTCGGTGGGCAGGTAGTCGCCGTAGCGGCGCGGCATGCCTTGCGCCCCCAGCCAGTGCTGCACCAGGAACGTGGTGTGGAAGCCGATGAACGTCAGCCAGAAGTGGACCTTGCCCAGCTTCTCGTCCAGGAACCGGCCGGTGAACTTCGGGAACCAGAAGTAGATC
>SCQZ01000093.1 GCA_004299665.1 Jatrophihabitans sp. | reverse complement strand
CCGCCGTCCGCAGCGCCGTGCGCGCCTCGCTGCAGGCGGTCGACGGGCCGGTGTTCGTCGCCTGTTCCGGCGGGGCGGACTCGGTGGCGCTGGCCGCCGCGACCGCGTTCGTCGCTCCGCGGCTGGGGATCGCCGCCGGACTGGTGACGGTCGACCACGGGCTGCAGCAGGGCTCGGACGCCGTCGCCGCGCGGGTGGCGGCGTTGGGTTACGAGCTGGGATTCGACCCGGTGCTCACGGTCCCGGTCCAGGTCACCGGGCCCGGGGGTCCGGAGGCTGCGGCCCGCGACGCGCGGTACGCCGTCCTGTGGCGGCTCGGGACGCCGGTGCTGCTCGGGCACACCCTGGACGACCAGGCCGAGACGGTGCTGCTCGGGCTCGGACGCGGCTCCGGGCCGCGTTCGATCGCCGGCATGCGGGCGGTCGGTGGGGGCCCCGCCGGCGCCGGGGCCGGAGGCGCCCGGGGTGGCCCGTGGCGGCGGCCGTTCCTCGGTCTGCGACGGGCCACGACCGCCCGGGCGTGCCACGAGCTGGGGCTGCCGGTGTGGCAGGACCCGCACAACGAGGACCCGGGGTTCCGGCGGGTGCGGCTGCGCCGGGAGGTGCTGCCGCTGCTCGAGGACGTGCTGGGCGGCGGCGTCGCCCAGGCGCTGGCGCGCACCGCGACCCTCCTGCAGGACGACCTGGACGCACTGGACGCCCTCACCCCCCCGGTCCCCACCCCGCCCTCCCCGCTCGAGGTGGCGGCGGTGACGGCCTTGCCACGGGCCCTGCGCACCCGGGTGCTGCGCGCCTGGGCCGCCGGCGCCGGCGCCGGCCATCTCGACGCCGGCCACACCGCGGCGCTGGACACGCTGGTGGCCCGCTGGCACGGCCAGGGCCCGCTCGACCTCCCCGGGGGGGTCCGGGTCGTCCGGCGGTCTGGAAAACTGGTGGCCATGCATCGCGAAGAGGCAGGCCGGTGAGCGAGCTCGACACGGACATCGACGAGGTCCTGATCACGGCGGAGCAGATCCGCGAGCGTGTCGGCGACCTCGCCAAGGCGATCGACGCGGACTACGTCGACCGCGAGCCGCTGCTCGTCGGTGTCCTCAAGGGCGCGGTCATGTTCATGTCCGACCTCGCGCGGGCCCTGGACCGGCCGTGCGCGCTGGAGTTCATGGCCGTCAGCTCCTACGGCACGGGCACCAAGTCCTCCGGGGTCGTGCGCATCCTCAAGGACCTGGACCGCGACATCACCGGCGAGCACGTGCTGATCGTCGAGGACATCATCGACTCCGGGCTGACGCTGTCCTGGCTGCTGAAGAACCTGGCGTCCCGGCAGCCTGCCTCGATCGAGGTGGTGACGCTGCTGCGCAAACCGGATGCGGTGAAGGTCGACGTTCCGGTCGCGTACGTGGGCTTCGACATCCCCAACGAGTTCGTCGTCGGGTACGGGCTGGACTACGCCGAGCGCTATCGCGATCTGCCCTATATCGGGCGGCTACGCCCGGCGGTCTACGGCGGCTGACGTGTACCGTCCTTAGCAAGACAGGACCGCCCAACTCCGGTCGCGAGGAGGAACGCGGACGGCCCGCCGTTCGTGAAACAGGTTATGAACCGCAAGCGTCTCACCAGGTCGTGGTGGCTGTGGGCCGCCCTGATCCTCCTTGTGCTGTTCGTGTTCCCGTCGCTGCTGTCCGGTGGCTCGAGCTATCACGGCGTCGCGACCTCCACCGCGTTGCAGCAGATCGAGTCGGGCAACGCCAAGCAGGTGACGCTCAAGGACAAGGAGCAACTGCTCCAGATCCAGCTGAACAGCAAGTATCAGGGCAAGTACGACCAGATCAGCGCGCAGTACCCCTCCGGTGCCTCCGGCCAGATCACCTCGCTGCTGGTGAAGGCGAAGTCCGGCCCGTCCCCCGACGCCACGCCGCTCGACTTCAACACGAAGGTCACGCAGGAGAACACCTGGCTGTCGCTACTCGTGAGCCTGCTGCCGATCCTGTTGATCGTCGCCGTGCTGTTCTTCGTGATGAGCCAGGTGCAAGGCGGCGGGAACCGGGTGATGAGCTTCGGCCGCAGCAAGGCCAAGCTGGTCTCCAAGGACATGCCGAAGACGACCTTCGCCGATGTCGCGGGCGCCGACGAGGCGATCGAGGAGCTCGAGGAGATCAAGGAGTTCCTCGCGAACCCCGCCAAGTTCCAGGCGATCGGCGCGAAGATCCCCAAGGGCGTGCTGCTGTACGGGCCGCCGGGGACCGGCAAGACCCTGCTGGCCCGTGCCGTCGCCGGTGAGGCGGGGGTGCCGTTCTACTCGATCTCCGGCTCGGACTTCGTCGAGATGTTCGTCGGCGTCGGCGCCTCGCGCGTGCGCGACCTGTTCGAGCAGGCCAAGGCCAACGCTCCGGCGATCGTCTTCGTCGACGAGATCGACGCCGTCGGCCGCCATCGCGGCGCCGGCATGGGCGGCGGGCACGACGAGCGCGAGCAGACGCTGAACCAGTTGCTGGTCGAGATGGACGGCTTCGACGTCAAGGGCGGCGTGATCCTCATCGCGGCGACGAACCGCCCGGACATCCTCGACCCGGCGCTGCTGCGTCCGGGCCGCTTCGACCGGCAGATCGCGGTCAGCCCGCCGGACGTCATCGGCCGCGAGGCCGTGCTGAAGGTGCACGCCAAGGGCAAGCCCTTCGCCGCCGACGTCGATCTGGGCATCATCGCGCGGCGCACCCCCGGATTCACCGGCGCCGACCTCGCCAACGTGATCAACGAGGCGGCGCTGCTCACCGCCCGCAGCAACGGCCGCCTCATCACGAACGCTGCCCTCGAGGAGTCGATCGACCGCGTCATCGCCGGGCCGGAACGCAAGACCCGGGCGATGAGCGACAAGGAGAAGCGCGTCACGGCCTATCACGAGTCCGGTCACGCGCTGGCCGCCTGGGCGATGCCGAACCTCGACCCGGTGCACAAGGTGACGATCCTGCCGCGGGGCCGCTCGCTCGGGCACACCCTGGTGCTCCCGCTGGAGGACCGCTACACCCAGACGCGCTCGGAGATCCTGGACCAGCTCGTATACGCCCTCGGGGGGCGCGCCGCCGAGGAACTGGTCTTCCACGAGCCGACCACCGGCGCCTCCGACGACATCGAGAAGGCGACCGGGCTGGCGCGCGCGATGGTCACCGAGTACGGCATGAGCGCCAAGCTCGGGGCGGTGAAGTACGGCACGAAGGAGTCCGAGCCGTTCCTCGGCCGCGACTACGGCCACACCCGTGACTACTCCGAGGACATCGCCGCCGACATCGACGCCGAGGTGCGCGAACTCATCGAGGGCGCCCACGACGAGGCGTGGGAGATCCTGGTCCAGTACCGCGACGTGCTCGACGCCATGGTGCTGGAGCTGTCCGAGAAGGAGACCCTCGGCAAGGAGGAGTTGGAGCGGATCCTCGCGCCGGTGCGCAAGCGCGCGCCGCACAACACCTTCGCCGGGTTCGGCAAGCGCACGCCGAGCGACCGGCCGCCGGTCGAGATCCCGCCGTCGCTGCGCAAGCCGAGCCCCAACGGGGCCGGGGCCACGCCGGTGGGCCCGCCTGCCGGTACCCCGGCGCGTGGCGGCGCGGCGGACGGCGGCGGCAACGGCGGCAACGGTGCCCACGCGCAGCCGGGCGTGCCGCCCGGTGCGCCACAGCCCGGTGCGCCACAGTCCGGCGCGCCGCAGCCCGGTGCGGGCGCGTTCGGCCCGGTCTCGCAGCCGGGCTCGCCCTACGGATCCCCGCCGGGCAGCTGAGGGTGAGCGTCGATCTCGCCCGGGCACAGGCCGCGGTGCGGGAACTGCTCCTCGCGATCGGGGAGAACCCGGACCGCGACGGGCTGCGCGACACGCCGGCACGCGTCGCCCGGGCGTACGCGGAGGTCTTCGCGGGGCTGTTCGTCGAGCCCGACGAGGTCCTGGAGACCACCTTCGACGAGGACCACGACGAACTCGTGCTCGTCAAGGACATCCCGCTGTACTCGATGTGCGAGCACCACCTGGTGCCCTGGCACGGGACGGCGGCGGTCGGCTACATCCCCGGCGAGGACGGCCGCATCACCGGCCTGTCGAAGCTGGCGCGGGTCGTCGACCTGTTCGCGCGCCGCCCCCAGGTGCAGGAGCGGCTGACCTCGCAGGTCGCCGACGCGGTCGTACGCCGGCTGGACCCGCGCGGCGTGATCGTCGTCATCGAGGCCGAGCACCTGTGCATGGCGATGCGCGGCGTCCGCAAGCCGGGCGCGATGACGATCACCTCCGCGGTGCGGGGCATCTTCGCCGACGACGCCCGGACCCGTGCCGAGGCCCTGTCGCTGATCCGGGGCCGGTCGTGACCCAGACCCGCCCCGCCCGCCTCGGGGTCGCGGTCCCGCACCGCGCCGACCGCATCGTGGTGATCGGAGTCCTGAACGTCACGCCGGACTCCTTCTCCGACGGCGGGCGCTACACGTCCCTGGACGACGCGCTCGCGCACGCCCGCGAGATGCGCGACGCCGGCGCCGACCTCATCGACGTGGGCGGCGAGTCGACGCGGCCGGGCGCCGCGAGGGTCGACGAGGCGGAGGAGTCGCGCCGCGTGCTGCCGGTCGTGCGGGCACTCGCCTGCGAGGGCTTCGCGATCAGCGTCGACACCTACCGGGCGGGCGTCGCGGCTGCCGCGCTCGCGGCGGGCGCGACCGTCGTCAACGACGTGTCCGGCGGCCTGGGCGACGCCGGGATGGCCGCCGTCGTGCGCGACGCCGGCTGCCCGTGGCTGTTGATGCACTGGCGTGGGCACAGCGCGCGGATGCAGGACCTCGCCGAGTACCGGGACGTCGTCGCGGACGTGCGGCGCGAGCTGCTGGCGCGGGTGGAGGCGGCAGTCGCGGCCGGCGTCGACCCGGCGCAACTGGTCATCGACCCCGGGCTCGGCTTCGCCAAGACCGCGGCGCACAACTGGGCGCTGCTGCACGCGCTGGACCGCTTCGTCGGCACCGGGCTGCCGGTGCTGGTGGGGGCCAGCCGCAAGTCCTTCCTCGGTACGTTGCTCGCCGGCAGCGCCGGCAGTGCCGGCCCGCGGCCGGTGTCGGACCGCGAGGACGCCACCACCGCGATCACCGCGTACGCCGCGCTGCAGGGGGCCTGGGGGGTGCGGGTGCACGAGGTGCGCCCTTCCGTCGACGCGGCACTGGCCATGGCGGCGATCAGGAATGGCTGACCGCATCGCCCTGACGGGGCTGCGGGTGCACGGGCACCACGGCGTCTTCGCCCAGGAGCGCCGCGACGGGCAGGAGTTCGTCGTCGACGCGGTACTCGACCTGGACGTCGCCGCCGCGGCGGCATCGGACGACCTCGCCGACACCGTCGACTACGGCGCGCTGGCGCGCGCGCTCGCCGCCGTCGTCGCCGGTGAGGCGATGAACCTGCTCGAAGCGCTCGCCGAGCGCCTGGCCGCCACGTGCCTGGCCGACCCGCGGGTGCGCGCCGCCGAGGTGACCGTCCACAAGCCGCAGGCGCCGATACCCCTCACCTTCGCCGACGTGAGCGTCACCGTCCGCCGGAGCCGCGGCGATGGCTGAGTGCGTCTACTCGATCGGCTCCAACCAGGGTGACCGGCTCGGCTACCTGCGCGGCGCTGTGGCGGCGCTGCGGCCGTGGCTGCGAGCCGTCTCACCGGTGTACGAGACGCCGCCGTGGGGTCCGGTGCCGCAGGACCCGTACCTGAACGCGGTGCTGGTGTGCGCGGACGGCGACGCCGGACCGCGGGACTGGCTGGATCGGGCCCGCGCCGCGGAGCAGGCGGCCGGGCGGACGCGGACGGTGCGTTGGGGACCCCGGACGCTGGACGTCGACGTGATAGCCGTGGACGACGCGCGCAGTGACGACCCGGACCTGACGCTGCCGCATCCCCGCGCGGCCGAGCGGGCCTTCGTCCTGGTGCCCTGGCTGGCGCTGGATCCCGCCGCGGTGCTCGACGGCCGCCCGGTCGCCGACCTCGTGGCCGCACTGCCGCCGGGCGAGGCCGGCGCGGTGCGCCGCTGCGCGGAGGTGCTGGCGCCGTGAACCAGCCCCCACGGCTGCGCAAGACCGGCCCGCTCGACCTGCTGATCCCGCTGTTCGTCGTCGGCGTCGCGGTCTACTTCCTGCTCCGGACCGAGTACGGCGCGCTGCCGCCGCTGGGCTACCTGGTACCGGTGCCGCTGCTGGTGCTGGCGGTCGCCGAGTTCATCGCGGCGCGGCGGGTGCGTGCCGCGGTCCGGCACCACCCGGACGCGCGCCCGATGCAGGCGATCACGATCATCCGTTGCGTCGCGCTGGGCAAGGCCTCGTCCCTGGTGGGGGCGGGCGTCGTCGGCGCGGCCGCGGCGCTCATGCTGCATGTGCTGCCGGAGGCCTCGACGGTGGTCGCGGCGGCGAACGACGCCCGCGTCGGCGGTTTCCTGCTCGGGTCGGCGCTGCTGCTGGTGGTGGCCGGCCTGTTGCTGGAGCGGGCGGGTGTGGATCCCGGTAGCGACCCTGGCCGACGCGACGGGGACGGCTAGGCTGGCCCGGTGCGGGACGCAATACCGGGGGAGAGTGGGTCGGCCTCGCGGGGTCTGTCGGCGCCGCGGATCGCCGGATTCGTACTGGCCGTGGCGCTGGGTGCCGTCGGTGTCTGGATGATCGTCACTGCGGGGTCGCGGCAGTGGACCGTGATCGGCTCGCTGGCCGGGTTCTGGGGGGTGCTGCTGGGTGCCTTCGCGGTGTTCGGGCCTGGCCCGCACGAAGCGCCACGCGCGGCGGCGGCGCCGGGGCCGGGAACCGCGCTGGAGCGGGCCGGCAGCGCCGTCGAGCGCGCCGAGTACGAGACGCGGCTGGTGCTCATGCTGCGGCACGAGGTGCAGTCCACGATGACCCGCGAGGTCGCGCAGCTGCGGGCCGAGGTCGCCCAGTTGCGCACCGACCTGATCGAGAAGGTCGGTGGACAGTTGCGGCTGGAGCGGATCGAGACCACCCGCGTGATCGGCTCGGACATCGAGGCGCTGCAGCGCGAGATCGACCTGCTCAAGACGCAGCGCCCGACCACGCCGGTGCCCGCCGTCTACGCGCTCGCCGCGGCCGTCGACCACGAGCCCGACCCCGACGAGGCGGGACGGCGGCGGCGCCAGGAGGACGAGGGTAACGACCTGCTCACCGAGATCCTGGCCCGCGAGACGAGCAGCGGCCGTCACAGCCGGTGGCCGTCCGCACGGGCCCGACGCTAGGCCCCGCCAAGGGACGCGGCCAGCAACCGTGACCACTGCGCCGCGATGCGGCCCCTGCGCGCCCCGTCGTCGGTGAGCAGGTTCGCCAGCCCCAGCCCCCGGGCCAGGTCCAAGGTGGCCTGCACCGTCTCGCGCACGCCGGGCCGCTGTTCGTCGACGCCCAGGAGGGTGACGACGAGCTGGTGGATCTCGCGACCGATGCGCGCCTCCAGCGGCACGATGCGCGCCCGTAGCGCGGGCTCGCTCGCCGCGGCGACCCACAGCGCCAGCGCCGCCCGGAACAGCTGCCCCGTGAACGTCGCGAACACGACGTCGACGACGTGCTCCACGTCGGGACGCTCGGACAGGCCGGCCAGTTCGCGCCGCACGTCCTGCGCCCGGACCGTCGTCACGTGTTCGAGGGCGGCGGCGAACAGGTCCTCACGGGTCGGGAAGTGGTGCTGGGCGGCCCCCCGCGACACGCCAGCCCGTTCGGCGACGACCGCCACCGTGCTGCCCTGGTAGCCGATCTCGGCGAGGGAGGCGATCGCGGCCTCCAGCAGTCGCGCGCGGGTCGCCCGGCTCCGGTCCTGCTGCGGTTGTTTGTTCACGTGCGCCGGCTGCCGGCGTCGCCGGTCGCCGCGCGACACCTCACCCCGTCGACCATCGCGGTGGGCGCTTCTGCAGGAACGCCGCGATGCCCTCGCGGGCCTCCTCCGACTCGAACAGCCGCTGCGACAGTTGCTGCATCTGTGTCGCACCTGCGTCGAACGCTGCCAGGACGGCGTGGGTGGTGATCGGCTTGGTCTCGGCCAGTCCCTGCGGTGAACAGGCACGCAGCGCGTCGCACACCGACGTCACCTCGGCGTCGACGTCGTCGACCGAGATGCTGACCAGGCCGGCCCGCACCGCCTGCGCCGCGTCGAACGTCTCGCCGGTGAGGTAGTAGCGTGCGGCCGCGCGCGAGGTCATCCGGCCGAGCGTGGTCAGCGAGATGATCGCCGGCGCCAGCCCCAGCCTGACCTCGGTGAAGGCGAAGGTCGACGCCGGGCCGGAGATCGTGATGTCCGCCGCCCCGAGGATGCCCAGTCCGCCGGCGCGCACGTGACCGTCGAACGCCACGATGACCGGCTTGGGCAGTGCCACGATCGCCCGCAGCAGGTCCAGCATGCGCCGGGTCCCCTCGGCCGGCCCCCCTTCCGAGGCCTGCTCCTTGAGGTCGGCGCCGGCACAGAAGGTCCTGCCGGTGTGGGTGATCACGACGGCACGCACCCCGGCGTCCGCGGATGCGCTTGCGAGGTGCGCGGTCACGTCGCCGACCAGTGCCTTGGACAGGGCGTTGCGGTTGTCCGGCG
>SCQZ01000092.1 GCA_004299665.1 Jatrophihabitans sp. | reverse complement strand
CATGAACCGGTCGGCGGCGGCGCGGCCGGACACCATCCGCGCGCACAACCTGGCGATGTTGCTGCAGGAGGTGCACCGGGCCGGGGAGTGCACCCGCTCGGACCTGACGCGCCGGCTGAGCCTGAGCCGCTCCACGATCGGCGCGCTGGTGGCCGACCTGTGCGAGCTGCGCCTGGTCGAGGAGCGGGTCCCCACCGGTGGCTCGCGCGCCGGGCGGCCCTCGCACGTGGTCGCCCCGCGCCCCGACGGGCCGTACGCGGTCGCGGTGGACGTCGACGTCACCCGGGTGTGCACCGCCGCGGTCGGCCTGGGCGGGCAGGTCCTGGCGCGGCACGACGTCCCCACCCGACCCGCGCCGCCGGATCCGCAGACCGTCGTGCAGATCGTCGTCGAGGCGGCGCAGCGCCTGGAGCGCCTGGTGCCGCCGGACGCCTGGCCGATCGGCATCGGCGTGAGCGTCCCCGGCACGGTCGGGCGCCACGACGCCCTGATCGAGTTCGCCCCGAACCTGGCATGGCGTCACGAACCGTTCGGGGCGCTGCTGTCGGCCCGAACCCCCGAGCTGCCGGTGGCGGTCGGCAACGACGCGGACGTCGCCGTCCTCGCCGAGCACCTGCGCGGAGCGGCCCGCGGCACCGACGACGTGGTGTACCTGATGGCCCGCGTCGGCGTGGGCGCCGGCGTCATCGTCAACGGCAGCCCGCTGCGGGGCCGGGACGGCCACGCCGGCGAGGTCGGCCACAACGTCATGGACAGCTCCGGCCCGCGCTGCCACTGCGGCAAGCGCGGCTGCGTCGAGACCTATATCGGGGACAAGGCCCTGCTCAAGCTCGCGGGCCGGCGCCGGCCGCCGACGCTGGAGGCGGTCGCCGCCGTCCTGGCCGACGCCAGGGCGGGCGACCCGTGCGCGATCGAGGCGGTGCGCACCGTGGCGAGGGGGCTGGGCGCCACGATCGGGGCGCTGGTGAACGTGCTCAACCCGGAGCTGGTGGTCCTCGGCGGCTCCCTCACCGGCGTGCTCGAGCTCGCCGGCGACGAGGTGGACAAGGCCATGGACGGGTACGCCATGACGACGGCGCGCCAGCCGGTGCGCCTGGCCGCCCCCGGTCTGGGGACGGACTCCTCACTGCTCGGCGCGGCGGAACTGGCGTTCGCGCAACTGCTCGCCGACCCGACCAGGCGCGAGGCGCGGCGGCGCTGACCGGCCGCCCCCCAGGCGGGGTCACCCCAGGATGACGTCCCCGGCGGCCTGCCGCTCGAACTGCGTGCGGTACAGCTCGGCGTACAGGCCGTCCTGCGCGAGCAGTTCCCGGTGCGTGCCGCGCTCCACCACCTGCCCCCCGTCGATCACCAGCACCAGGTCGGCACCCAGGATCGTCGAGAGCCGGTGCGCGATGACCAGGGACGTGCGTCCGGCGAGCGCGGCCGCCAGCGCCTGCTGCACGGCGGCCTCGCTCTCGCTGTCCAGGTGCGCCGTCGCCTCGTCGAGGATGACGATCTCGGGCGCCTTGAGCAGCAGCCGCGCGATCGCCAGCCGCGCCTTCTCCCCGCCCGAGAGCCGGTAGCCCCGGTCCCCGACCAGGGTGTCCAGGCCGTCCGGCAGCGAGCGCACCAGCTCGCCGATCTGGGCCGCCTCCACCGCGCGCCACAGGTCGTCCTCGCTCGCCCCCGGCCGGGCGTAGGCGAGGTTGCCGCGGATCGTGTCGTGGAACATGTGCGCCTCCTGGCTGACGACCCCGATCCGGTCGCGCAGCGACTGCTGCGTGACCGTCCGGACGTCCCGGCCGCCCACCCGGACGGCGCCGGAGCGCACGTCGTAGATGCGCGGCACCAGTTGGCTGATCGTCGTCTTGCCCGCCCCGGACGGGCCGACGAGCGCCACCATCTGTCCGGGCTCGGCCCGGAAGCTGACCCCCCGCAGCACCTCCTGCACCGGTGCGGTGTCCAGCACCGCGACGTCCTCCAGGGACGCCAGCGACACCTCCTGGGCGCTCGGGTAGGAGAAGCGCACGTCGGCGAACTCGATGCTGCGGGCGTCGGCGGGCAGTTCCGTGGCGTCCGGGGCGTCGGCGACCATCGGCGGCAGGTCCAGCACCTCGAAGACCCGGTCGAAGCTCACCAGGGCGCTCATCACGTCGACCCGCGCGTTCGACAGCGCGGTCAGCGGTCCGTACAGCCGGGTGAGCAGCAGCGCCAGCGTGACGACCGTGCCCGCCGAGAGCGAACCCTCGATGGCGAAGTAGCCACCGAGGCCGTAGACGAGCGCCTGCGCCAGGGACGCTACGAGCGTGAGGGAGACGAAGAACGCCCGGCCGTACATCGCGGAGGTGACGCCGATGTCCCGCACCCGCGCGGCCCGGCCGCGGAAGGAGTCCCGCTCGGCGTCCGGGCGGCCGAACAGCTTGACCAGCAGCGCGCCGGCGACGTTGAAGCGTTCGGTCATCGTCGCGTTCATCGAGGCGTTCAGCGAGTAGGACTCGCGGGTGATGGCCTGCAGCCGGGCGCCGATGCGCCGGGCCGGGATGACAAACAGCGGCAGCATCACCAGCGACAGCACGGTGATCTGCCAGGACAGGGTGAACATCACCGCGGCCGTCAGGACCAGGCTGATGACGTTCGACACCAGCCCGGACAGGGTGGAGGTGAACGCCTGCTGCGCCCCCAGCACGTCGTTGTTCAGCCGGCTGACCAGCGCGCCGGTCTGGGTCCGGGTGAAGAACGCCAGCGGCATGCGCTGGACGTGGTCGAAGACCGCCGTGCGCATGTCGAAGATCAGGCCCTCGCCGATGCGGGCGGAATACCAGCGCTGCGCGAAGGACAGCGCCGCGTCGAGGACGGCCAGGGCGGCGATCACGAGCGCGATGTCGATGACCGTGCGGGCCGCCGCGTGCGCGGTGATGTGGTTCACGACCCGCCCTGCCAGCACCGGGGTGATGACGCCGATCAGCGCGTCGCCGACGACGATCAGCAAGAAGACGGCGAGGTCCACCCGGTACGGGCGGGCGAACCCGAAGACGCGGCGCCACGTCCCGGCCGCCAGTTTCTTCGTGGTGACGCTGCGGTCACCGTGGCTCATCGAGCGCAGCGAGTGCATCGAGAACTGGGTCAACTTCCACCTCCGTGAAGGGGCCAACGCCCGCGTGACACGGGGTGTTCCGGGCCGGGTTCCTACCGCTCAGTGCTCGGGCAGCCCGGCGATCGCGCGCAGCCGCCGGTACTGCGCCTCGCGCTCGGCCCGCTCCTGCTCGGACTGGGAACGCGCGCCGGCCGCCAGCAGCAGGGCCTTCGTCTCGGCGGCGGCGTCACGGTCCGCGGCGAGGATCAACTGCACGGTCTCCGCGACGGCGGCGTCCAGGCCGGCCGTGGGGACGACCCGCGAGGCCAGCCCGATGGCCACCGCCTCCTCGGCCCCGACCCGGCGCCCGGTCAGGCAGATCTCGGCCGCGCGCGAGTAGCCGACCAGCTCGACCAGCCGCTTGGTGCCGCCGAGGTCGGGGACGAGGCCGAGCGTGGGCTCGGCCATGCAGAACCGGACGTCCTCGGCGACGATGCGGATGTCCGCCCCGAGCGCGAGCTGGAACCCGGCGCCGATCGCGTGACCCTGCACGGCGGCGATGCTGACGACGGCCGGCCGGTCGCGCCAGTCGAAGGCGCGTTGCCACCGTTCGATGCGGGCCGTGGCCGCCTCGGCGGCCGAGGCGGCCAGGTCGCCGACCGGCGAGCCGGGGGCGAACATCGAGCGGTCCAGGCCGGCCGAGAACGCCCGTCCCGCACCCCGCAAAACGACGACGCGGACGGTGCCGGGCAGGGCCGACGCGACGGCGCCGAGCGCCTCCCAGGTCTGCGGGGTCTGGCTGTTCAGGGAGTCCGGCCGCTCGAGGGTGACGGTCGCGACCTCGCCGGCGACCTGCGCCCGGATCCCACCGGCTGCGAACGGGAAGCTGTCGGCCACCCGTGCAGGTTACTTGCCCGACTTGGCCTTCGCCTTGCCGCGGGTGGCGCCGCCCCGCCCGCGCAGCGTGACGCCGGACTCGGACAGCACGCGGTGTACGAAGCCGTAGGAACGCCCCGAGCTGTCGGCCAGCTCGCGGATGCTCTTGCCCTTGTCGTACTGCTTCTTGAGGTCGTTCGCGAGCTTCGTGCGGTCGGCGCCGGTGATTCGCGCGCCTTTCTTCAACGTTGCCATGGCGACCCTCCGGTTCGGTGTCCCCGCGCGGGCCCGATCGGCGGACCCCGCTGGCGAACAACATCAACAACGGATTGTTAGCAGCCCGGGGGCCGCTCCGCAAGATCGACCCGGCTACCCGTGCCCAATCCACAGACGACGGGCCGTCGCCGTGATCCGGTTTGATGGCGAACGTCGTGAATCGACCCGGTCATCGCATGCCACCGCCGGACCGTCCCGGGTGCCGGCGCCGCCCGGTCGGCACGGTTCAGGCGAGGGCGATCAGGTCGCTCAACTCGCTGCTCCAGGTGTCCTCGACGCCGTCGGGAAGCAGGATGACCTTGTCCGGCGACAGCGCCTCCACGGCCCCCTCGTCGTGGGTCACCAGCACGATCGCGCCGGTGTAGGTGTGCAGCGCGGCCAGGATCTGCTCCCGTGAGACCGGATCCAGGTTGTTCGTCGGCTCGTCCAGCAGCAGCACGTTCGCCGCGCCGGTGACCAGCATCGCCAGTGCCAGGCGGGTCTTCTCCCCGCCGGAGAGCACGCCCGCGGGCTTGTCGACGTCGTCCCCGGAGAACAGGAAGGCGCCGAGCAGACGCCGCAGTTCGGTGTCGGTGAGGTCCTGGCGCCCCACCGAACCGGCCGCGGTACGCATGTTCTCCAGGACCGTGCGGTCGGTGTCGAGCGTCTCGTGCTCCTGGGCGTAGTAGCCGATCCGCAGGCCGTGGCCCGGTCGCACCTCCCCGGTGTCGGGCGCCTCGATGCCCGCCAGCAACCGCAGCAGGGTGGTCTTGCCGGCGCCGTTGAGGCCGAGCACGACGACGCGGGCCCCGCGGTCGACGGCCAGGTCGACGTCGGCGAACACCTCCAGCGACCCGTACGACTTGCTCAGCCCGTCGGCGGTCAGCGGGGTGCGCCCGCACGCTGCCGGTGCCGGGAAGCGCAGTCGCGCCACCTTGTCGTTGACCCGCACCTGCGCGAGGCCGGCGGCGAGCGCCTCGGCCCGGCGGTCCATCTGGTGCGCGGCGCGCGCCTTGGTGGCCTTGGCGCGCATCTTGTCCGCCTGCACCCGCAGCGATTCGATCTTGCGCTCGGCGTTCGCGCGCTCGCGGTGCCGGCGCCGCTCGTCGGTCTCGCGCTGCTGCAGGTAGGCCCGCCAGCCGACGTTGTACGCGTCGACGGTCGAGCGGTTCGCATCGAGGTACCAGACCTTGTTGACGGTCGCGTCGAGCAGTCCGACGTCGTGGCTGACGACGATCAGCCCGCCGGCGTGCTGGCGCAGGAAGTCGCGCAGCCAGGTGATCGAGTCCGCGTCCAGGTGGTTGGTCGGTTCGTCCAGCAGCAAGGTCGTGGGCTCCCCTGCCGAGTCGGCGAACAGGATCCGGGCCAGTTCGACCCGGCGCCGCTGCCCCCCGGACAGGGTTCGCAGTTCCTGACCGAGCACGCGGTCCGGCAACCCCAGGTTCGCGCAGATGCGCGCGGCCTCGGCCTCGGCGGCGTACCCGCCGAGCGCGCTGAAACGCTCCTCCAGGTTGCCGTAGCGGCGCACGAGCGCGGCGTCGTCCGGCGTCTCGGCCAGCGCGATGCGCGCCTTGGCGATGTCGGCGGCGAGGGTGTCCAGCCCGCGCGCCGACAGCACCCGGTCCCGCGCGCTGACGTGCAGGTCACCGGTGCGGGGGTCCTGCGGCAGGTACCCGACCGCTCCGCGCCGCTCGATCGTTCCGGCGTGCGGCAGCGCCTCGCCGGCGAGGACGCGCAGCATGGTCGTCTTGCCGGCCCCGTTGCGGCCCACGAGTCCGATCCGGTCACCGTTCTGGACGCGCAGCGTCAGCGGTTCGAGCAGGATCCGTGCGCCCGCGCGGAGCTCCAGCCCGGTGGCGGTGATCATTTCTCCGCCGATTCTACCCGCGCGGCGAGAGCCATTTCGGCCGCACGACCCGCAGCCGCAGCACGCGTTCGCTGTCGCGCGCCTCCTGCAGGTCCTTCAACCGGCCGGCCAGCAGCATGGTGAGGGAGACCATGCCGACGACCCGCCGGTCGTCCTCGCGTGCGACCACCGGCATCTTGTCCACCTCGCGCCCGGCCATGCGCATCGCGACGTGCCGCAGCGTCTCGTCCGGATGCGTGGTGATCGGCTCGCTGATGCCGATGTCGGATACCGCCATCGCCCCGGCACCGGTGTGCGCGGCCGTCTCGAGTTGCGTGCGCGTCACCACGCCGATCATCCGGTCGTCCTGCCCGAGCACCGGGTAGAGCATCTGCCGGCGGGGCGTGACGTTCGCGGGGTCGAGGTCGGAGATCGCCAGCAGCGCGTCCGCCGCCGGCAGGTCCGCCTCGAACGTCAGCACGTTGCGCTCCATGACCTCGCCGACGAACAAGATCTCCAGCGGATCGACGTCGTACTCGCGCGAGAGGTGGTACCCGCGGCGCGCGATCTTCTCGGTCAGCACGGAGCGCTTGAGGACCAGCACCGACACCGCGAACGCCGTCGACGCGCCGATGATCAGCGGCAGCAGCGCGTCGAACCGGTGGGTGAGTTCCAGGGCGAAGATCACGCCGGTGAACGGCGAGCGCATGACCCCGCCCAGCACGCCCGCGAGGGCGACCAGCGCCCAGAAGCCGTGACCGACGTACGGGAAGACGTGTTCGGCGAGCGCGCCGAGCGCCCCCCCGATCATGAACATCGGTGCGAGCACGCCGCCGGAGGTCCCCGAGCCCAGCGACAGCGACCAGATCAGGGTCTTCACGATCAGGATCCCGGTCACGAGCCCAAGCCCGATCGAGCCGTCGAGTTCCTGACCGATGATGTTGTAACCGACGCCGAGCGCCTGCGGGACGATGAGCCCGCCCACCCCGATGACGACGCCGCCGATGGCCGGCCACCACATCCAGTGCACCGGCAGCCGCCGGAAGCCGTCCTCCGCCGCGTAGACCAGGATCGTGGCCAGCACCGCCAGCAGCGCGGCGGCGAGGCCGATCACCAGGCACAGCAGGTCGTCCCACGCCGTCAGGTGCAGCGGCGAGAGGGGCACCCGGAACAGCACGTGGTCGCCGAGCAACGGGTACCGCACCACCGTGGCGACGCACACCGCGGTCGCGACCGGCACGTAACTGCGGGGCCGCCACTCGAACAGCAGCAACTCGACCGCCAGCATGATCGCGGCGAACGGGGTGTTGAAGGTCGCTGCCATGCCCGCCGCCGACCCGGCCACGAGGAGCGTCTTGCGCTCGTCGGCGGTGAGGCGCAGGAACTGGGCGAACAGCGATCCGAAGGCCCCGCCGGTCATGATGATGGGTCCCTCGGCCCCGAACGGCCCCCCGGTGCCGATGGCGACGGCCGAGGAGATCGGCTTGAGGATCGCGACCCGGGGCTGGACCTTGCTGCCGCCGAGCAGAATCGACTCGATGGCCTCCGGCATGCCGTGGCCGCGGATCTTCTCCGATCCGTACCGCGCCATCAGGCCGATCACGAGGCCGCCGAAGACCGGCGCGAACAAGATGACCAGGGGGTTGTGGTGCCCGGAGCCGGGGGCGACGAGCGAGGTGTCCACCCGCTCGTAGAAGATGCCGTTCGTGATCAGACCGATGAGCCGCAGCAGAGCCCAGGCGACGCACGCGCTGACCGCGCCGATGGGTGCGGCCAGCAGCGAGATCACCAGCATTCGGCGGGTCGTGGTGAAGTCGCCCAGATGCGCGATGTCACGCGCCGGTGTGGTCACCGCACCCCCCATTTGTATCGCCTCACGACGTTTTAGATTAGCCTGAATCCGTACGCCGTCCAGCAGGGAGTGTCCGATCGATGTCTCCGGCACGCACGTTCAGCGACCGCGACTACGCACGCCTGCTCGCCGTCCGCAGCAGGCTGCGGCGGTTCGAGCACTGGAGCGCCGCCCAGGCGGCCGACGAGGGGCTGACGGCCAGCCAGCACCAGCTGATGCTGGCCGTCCGCGGGCACGACGACGCCGCGGGCCCGACGATCGGCGAGGTCGCGGAGTACCTCATGGTCAAACACAACACCGCCGTGGGGCTCGTCGACCGCACCGCGGAGGCGGGACTGCTCGAACGCGTGCGTGACGCCAGCGATCACCGCATCGTCCGGCTGCGCCTGACGGTCGTCGGCGCCCGGCGGCTCGCGGCGCTGTCCGCGGCCCACCTGGAGGAGCTCTCGCGCCTCACGCCGCTGTTCGAGGCACTGCTGACGGACCTGCGCGCCACCTGACGGCGGCGGCGGGCCTCAGACGTTGAAGCCCATCGCGCGCAACTGCTCGCGTCCGTCGTCGGTGATCATCTCGGGGCCCCAGGCCGGGATCCACACCCAGTTGATCTTGATGTCGGACGCGACCGGCTTCGGCCCACCGGTCATCGCCGCCATCGCCTGCTCCTCGATCATCTCGCTCAGCGGGCAGGCGGCCGAGGTCAGGGTCATGTCGAAGGTGACCACGGCCTGGCCGTCCACCTCGTCGACCTTGACGTCGTAGACGAGCCCGAGGTCGACGACGTTGATGCCCAGCTCCGGGTCGATCACGTCGCGCATGGCCTCGTCGATGTCGTCGCGCGACGGAAGCGTGGTTGCAGTCATGCTGTCTCCTCCTGCCGGTCGGACTCGACCACGGCACTTTTCATGGCCATCCAGCCCAGCAGCGCGCACTTGACGCGAGCCGGGTATTTCGACACTCCCTCGAACGCCACCGCGTCCTCGAGGACGTCCTCGTCGCCCTCGGTCAGTTCGGCGTTGCCCTGCGACTGCATCAGTTCCAGGAACCGCTCCTGCAGTGCCATCGCCTCGGCGACCGGCTTGCCCACCACGAGGTCGGCCATCACCGACGTCGAGGCCTGGCTGATCGAGCACCCGTCGCCGTCCCAGCCGAGGTCGGCGATCGCGCCGTCCGCCAGCCTCACCCGCAAGGTCACCTCGTCCCCACAGGTCGGGTTGACGTGGTGCACCTCGGCGTCGAACTCCTCGATGAGCCCGTGGTGGTGCGGGTTCTTGTAGTGGTCGAGGATGATCTGCTGATAGATCGAATCCATCGGGACGCTCATCGCCGCCCTCGCTTCGCTGCGGGCGCCGACGAGGCTCCACCCTCGCGGCGACACTGATTCGCTCGCTCCCGCTCACTCATCGAAAAACCTCCCCCACCCGGCGCACGCCCGCCACCAGGGCGTCGATCTCCTCGGTCGTCGTGTACACGCCGAACGACGCCCGGGTGGTCGCCGGTATTCCGTACCGCACGCACACCGGCCGCGCGCAGTGGTGCCCGGCCCGCACCGCGATACCGCCCTCATCGAGCAGTTGCGCGACGTCGTGCGGGTGCACCCCGGCCAGGGTGAAGGAGATGGTGGCGCCGCGGTCGACCGCGGTGGCGGGGCCGATGATGCGCAGGCCCTCGACCTCGGCCAGCCGGGGCAACGCGTACTCCAGCAACGCGTGCTCGTGGGCCGCGACGTTCTCCATGCCCAGCGCGGACAGGTAGTCGACGGCGGCGCCGAGGCCGACGGCCTGCGCGATCATCGGGGTACCGGCCTCGAACCGGTGCGGCGGCGCGGCGAAGGTCGTGCCGGTCATGTCGACGGTCTCGATCATCTCGCCACCGCCGAGGAACGGTGGCAGGCCGGCGAGCAGGTCGTAGCGCCCCCACAGCACCCCGACCCCGGTGGGGCCGTACATCTTGTGCCCGGTGAAGGCGACGAAGTCGGCCCCGAGCGCCTGCACGTCGAGCGGCAGGTGCGGCGCGGACTGCGAGGCGTCGACCACGGTCAGCGCGCCGACCGCGCGCGCCCGGGCCACCAGCCGCGACACCGGGTTTATCGTCCCCAGCGCGTTCGACTGGTGGACGAAGGCGACCACCCGGGTGCGCTCGGTGATGACGGTGTCGATCTCGTCCTCGACGAGCCGGCCGCCGTCGGGACCGGTGTCGCCGATCCGCAGCCAGCGGAACGTCGCCCCGGTGCGCTGGCACAGCAGTTGCCAGGGCACCAGGTTGCTGTGGTGCTCCATCTCGGTGACGACGATCTCGTCGCCGGGGCCGATCCGGAACCTCTCCGCCCCGATCGTGGTGGCGGCGTTCGAGAGGGCGTACGCGACCAGGTTCAGCGCCTCGGAGGAGTTCTTCGTGAAGACGATCTCGTTGCGGTCCGGCGCGTTGACGAACGCGGCGAGCTTGCCGCGCGCGGCCTCGAAGGCGTTCGTCGCCTCCGAGCCGAGGGTGTGCACCGCCCGCGCGACGTTCGCGTTGTGGTTGGCGTAGAAGTCCGTGAGCGTGTCCAGGACGACCTGCGGCTTCTGGGAGGTGTTCGCGCTGTCCAGATACACGAGCGGCACGCCGTGCACCTCGCGCGCGAGGATCGGGAAGTCCTTGCGGACCGCCTCGACGTCAAACGGCATGCGCGGGCGCTCCGTCCACGCCGCTGTGGGCGCTCTCTGCGGCGCCGAAGCGCGCGTACCCCTCCGCCTCGAGGCGGTCGGCCAGGTCCGACCCGCCGGACTCGACGATGCGGCCGTCGAAGAACACGTGCACGAAGTCCGGGCGGATGTAGCGCAGGATGCGGGTGTAGTGGGTGATCAGCAGCATCCCGGGCGCACCCTCACCGTCCAGGGCCGCCGTGCTCATGTACCGGTTCACGCCCTCGCTGACGACCCGCAGCGCATCGACGTCCAGCCCGGAGTCGGTCTCGTCCAGGATCGCGATCCGCGGCTTGAGGAGCTCGAGCTGAAGGATCTCGTGGCGCTTCTTCTCGCCGCCGGAGAACCCCTCGTTCACGCTGCGCTCGGCGAAGGCCCGGTCCATCTCGAGGACGGCCATCGCCTCGTTGACCTCCTTGACCCAGTGCCGGACCTTCGGCGCCTCGCCCCGCACGGCGGTGACCGCGGTGCGCAGGAAGTTGGAGACCGACACGCCCGGAACCTCCACCGGGTACTGCATCGCCAGGAACAGTCCGGCCCGGGCGCGCTGGTCGACGGTCATCGCGAGCACGTCCGCGCCGTCGAGCGTCACCGAGCCGCCGACGACGGTGTACTTCGGGTGGCCGGCGATGGAGTAGGCGAGGGTGGACTTGCCCGAGCCGTTCGGTCCCATGATCGCGTGCGTCTGGCCCGAGGACACCGTGAGGTCGACGCCCTTGAGGATCTCCGTCGTCTCCTCCCCCTCCCCGACGGTGACGTGCAGGTCGCGGATCTCCAGCGTTGACATCAGTCCTCGTTCTCCACTTCGGGGGTGAAGCCCAGCCGGGCCTCGATGGCGGTCATGACGCGCTCCTGCAGGTCCGGCACGCCGATCCGGTCGACGACGTCGGCCAGGAAGCCGCGCACGACCAGGCGCTGCGCCTCCTCGAACGGGATCCCCCGCGACTGCAGGTAGAACAACTGCAGGTCGTCGAAGCGGCCGGTGGCACTGGCGTGACCGGCCCCGATGATGTCGCCGGTCTCGATCTCCAGGTTCGGCACCGAGTCGGCGCGGGCGCCGTCGGTGAGCAGCAGGTTCCGGTTCATCTCGTACGTGCTGGTCCCGGCCGCCGCGGGGCGGATGCGCACGTCCCCGATCCAGACGGTGCGGGCCGACTCGCCCGACAGCACGTTCTTGTACAGCACGTCCGAGGTGCAGTGCGGCACGGCGTGGTCCAGGTAGAGCCGGGACTCGAAGTGATGGCCGTCCCCCGCGAAGCCGACCCCGAGCATCTCGGCGCGCGCACCGCGCCCGGCGAACTCGACTGTCGGCGCGATGCGGACCAGCCTGCCCGTCAGGTTCACGACGACATGCTTGACGGTCGCGTCCGCGCCCAGCCGGATCGCGTGCGAGGACAGGTGGACGGCGTCCGCATCCCACTGCTGCAGGCTCACGACCGTCAGGTGCGCTCCGGCGCCGACGACGATCTCGACGTTCTCGGCGACCGTCGCGCTGCCGGCGTAGTCGACCACCACGGTCGCGCGCGCGTGGGGCTTGGCCTCGATCACCATGTGCTCGTAGGCCAGCCCCGGGGTGATCCGGCCGTGCACCAGGACCGGGCGCTCCGGGGTGCCGGTCAGCTCGAGGACCAGCGCCTGTCGCGCATGGCTGAACGCCAGCGCGCTGACCCGGTCGCCCGGTTGCAGCACCTGCCCCACCCGGGCGTCGTCCGGGGCGACGATCGCCCACGTGACGCCGTCCGGGGCGTCGACCGAACCGTCCATGACCGAGGTCGGCGCGAACGGCTCGAACAGTTCGCGCACCTGCCGGACGGGGGTGAAGCGCCACTCCTCCTCGCGGCCCCGGGGAACCGCGAAGTCGTCGGGGTTGCGCGACCGGAAGCGGTTCGGCGGCGTCCCGGTCGTGGCGCGCTCGTTCACAAGTTGGCTCAGAGTCATGTCGTCCTTTGGGGGGTCCCCGGCAGGTGTTCGCGCTCGCGAGAGAAGGTCGTGGGGGCCTTTATCCCACGGCCCCTTCCATCTGCAGTTCGATCAGGCGGTTCAGCTCCAGCGCGTACTCCATCGGGAGCTCGCGTGCGATCGGTTCGACGAAGCCACGCACGATCATCGCCATCGCCTCGTCCTCGGACAGCCCGCGGCTCATCAGGTAGAACAACTGGTTCTCGCTGACCTTGGACACCGTCGCCTCGTGCCCCATGGCGGCGTCGTCCTCGCGCACGTCCACGTACGGGTAGGTGTCCGAGCGGCTGATCTCGTCGACCAGCAGTGCGTCGCACTTGACCGTCGAGCGGCTGTGCCGGGCGCCCTTGTGGATCTCCACCAGCCCCCGGTAGGACGAGCGCCCGCCGCCGCGCGAGACCGACTTGGAGACGATCGTCGAGGAGGTGTTCGGCGCGAGGTGCAGCATCTTGGCCCCCGCGTCCTGGTGCTGGCCCTCGCCCGCGAACGCGACCGACAGCACCTCGCCCCTGGCGTGCTCGCCCATCAGCCAGACGGCCGGGTACTTCATCGTGACCTTCGAACCGATGTTGCCGTCGATCCACTCCATCGTGGCGCCGGTGTCGGCCTTCGCCCGCTTGGTGACCAGGTTGTAGACGTTGTTCGACCAGTTCTGGATCGTGGTGTACCGGCAGCGCGCGTCCTTCTTGACGAAGATCTCGACGACGGCGCTGTGCAACGAGTCCGAGGAGTACACCGGCGCCGTGCAACCCTCGACGTAGTGCACGTAGGCACCCTCGTCGACGATGATCAGCGTCCGCTCGAACTGGCCCATGTTCTCGGTGTTGATGCGGAAGTACGCCTGCAGCGGGATCTTGACGTGGATGCCCTTGGGCACGTAGACGAACGAGCCCCCGGACCAGACGGCCGTGTTCAGGGCCGCGAACTTGTTGTCGCCGGCCGGGATGGAGGCGCCGAAGTACTCCCGGAACACGTCCTCGTGCTCGCGCAGCCCGGTGTCGGTGTCGAGGAAGATCACGCCCTGCTCCTCGAGGTCCTCGCGGATCTTGTTGTAGACGACCTCGGACTCGTACTGCGCCGACACGCCCGCGACCATCGCCTGCTTCTCGGCCTCGGGGATCCCGATGCGGTCGTAGGTGTTCTTGATGTCGTCCGGAAGCTCGTCCCATGTCGTCGCCTTGCGCTCCGTCGAGCGCACGAAGTACTTGATGTTGTCGAAGTCGATGCCCGAGAGGTCGGCGCCCCAGTTCGGCATCGGCTTCTTCTGGAAGATCTCCAGCGCCTTGAGGCGTCGCTGCAACATCCAGTCCGGCTCGTGCTTCTTCGCCGAGATGTCGCGCACCACAGCCTCGGACAGCCCCCGCCGGGCCGAGGCACCCGCCGCGTCCGAGTCGGCCCAGCCGAAGCCGTACCGGCCCAGCGCCTCGATCTGCTCGTCCTGCGTGAGGATGCGCTCCTGTGCTGTGGTCATCGGCGAACTCCCATGTTCGGTGCGGACTGTCCCGCCGCGGCGGGGATCGGTACGTGGGTGGTGCAGACGCCGTCGCCGTGCGCGATCGTCGCCAGTCGCTGGACATGGGTGCCCAGCAACTGCGCGAAGGCGCGGGTCTCGGCCTCGCACAACTCGGGGAACTCGGCGGCGACGTGCGCCACCGGGCAGTGGTGCTGGCAGACCTGCACGCCGCCGGCCACGGCGAGTTCGGTGTCCGCCGCGTAGCCGTGGGCCGTGAGGGCCCGGGCCAGTTCGGCCGCGCGCCCCGCCGGGTCCGCGCGGCGCCCGACCCGCGCGGCGACCTGGTCGGCCAGCGAGCGGGCACGGTGCTGCGCGAAGGTCAGCACCGCCGCGTCGCCACCGGTCTCGCGCAGGTACCGCAGGGCGGTGGTGGCCAGGTCGTCGTAGGCGTGCGGGAACGCGGCCCGCCCGGCGTCGGTGATGGCGTAGGCGCGCGCCGGACGACCCCGGCCCCGGGGCCGGGCGGAGGGGCGCGGTTCGCGTTCCACGAGCAGGCCCTCGGCCACCAGCGCGTCCAGGTGGCGGCGAATGGCGGCCGGGGACAGGGCCAGCCGCTCGGCGATCGCCGCCGCCGTCTGCGGCCCGTGCTCGAGGATCGCCCGCGCGACCGCGTCACGGGTGCGGTCCAGCGGCCCCGTGGCGCGC